>NZ_JBJMBF010000006.1:0-240038 GCF_046640325.1 Loktanella agnita
CTTCCACCCTACAGCCCCGATCTCAACCCGATCGAAATGGCATTCTCAAAACTGAAAACCCTGATCAGGAAAGCTGCGGTACGAACGTACGATCAACTTTGGGCTGCCGTAGGGAAGGTCTGCGACCTTTTCTCAGATGAAGAGTGCTACAACTACTTCAAGGCCGCAGGATATGAGGGCCATTGAGTGCAACATGCTCTAGGACCATTTTCAAATGAAACTTATGATTATTCTCGGACTGGTGCTTCTGGCGCTGGGTATCCCGCTTTATCTGGTGCTGATACACGTATCCTCGGCGCTATTGGTGGCCGAAGGGCGCACCATTGCGGGGTTGGGCCATCATGTGCTGGGCCATCATGTGCTGGACCATCTGCAATCGCCGATCCTGATTTCGGTGCCGTTTTTCATTCCTTCGGCTGTGTTGATGCAGGGGGGCTGGGGATTTTAGGCATTGCGGCGACAGCCGTATTCGCAGCGATCACTGGATCATCTGCGGCGAGAACAACGGCGATGGGCCCATTGCTGGTCCCGGTGAATGAGGAAAAAGGATATAAAACATCCTTTGCTATGGGGCTGACGGCTGCTTCGAAAGTGATCAGGCGGAGGAACCGGCATTGCGCCGGAACCGTTGTATCTGACAATACACGTTGCACCACTTGCCTTTAACCCAGCTTTGGTATGTGTGGGCAGCATGAGCACGCGTATCAATGCCCCCGAACTTTACATTCTCCGCCATGGCGAGACAGAGTGGAACGCCCAAAACCGGATGCAGGGGGGACTGAACTCTCCGCTGACTGAAACGGGTCGTGCACAGGCTGCGCGGCAGGCAGAGTTGCTTTCGCATCTTAGTCTGGATGGTTTCGCCGGAATTTGCAGCCCGCAGGGCCGTGCGGTGGAAACGGCGGGGATCGCCGTGGCGCGCCATTTGCTGATGATCCGGACCGATGACCGGCTGCGCGAAATCGGTGTGGGCGAATGGCAGGGGCGGGTTCGGAGCGATCTGCGCGTTGATTTCCCTGCCGATGATGGACCTGACGGCCCAGTCGCATATTACGCGCACGCCCCCGGCGGCGAAGGTTTCGCTGCGCTTGAGGCCCGTTGCCGCGATTTTCTAGCCGATTTGACGGGACCCGCCGTGCTGGTGACCCATGGAATCACGTCGCGGATGTTGCGCATGTGCTTGCTGGGTCTGGGGCACAATGATCTGGGCGGTCTGCCGGGCGGGCAGGGGATTATCTTTCACCTCAAAGATGGTGTGCAGCGTCAGGTCGGATGACGCTTGCATCGGTCTGCCGACTCGCTTAAACGAACGCTGGTCGGGTGATTAGCTCAGTTGGTAGAGCGCTTCGTTTACACCGAAGATGTCGGGAGTTCGAGCCTCTCATCACCCACCATAAAATCGATTACTTAGCGACAGTTTTCGAAGTGTTCATCGGTTCGTTGAACCTACGATGCTTCTCGGGCACTAGAAAAATCCAAGAAATTGACAGCATCGGATATATGTTCGGGTTGAAAGCGGCCATAACCCGCTGCGTGTTTGCGTGTTGTTATGCCCAAGAACCTGAGCAACTTTGTCCATTGAGATACCACCAGCGAGCATCATGACCGCGGCAGAATGTCGGCAATCGTGGATCCGCAGATGGCCAATCTTCGCACGCTCTGTAGCGGCGACGAAGCTGTTCCGAATGCTTTTGACCGGGTCACCGTTGTTTCAATGACGAAGTCGGTGAGCGCAGCTTCTTGTGCTGATGATAGGACGGCTTTGGTGGTCCCGTCCAAGGGAAATGGTGAAGCGGGATCAAGCGTTATCTGACAAAGCCGAACCATCCGTGGACCAATGGCCAAGTCGAGCGGATAAACCGGACGATCAAAGAGGCGACAGTGAAGCGATACCACTACGTAAGCCATGATCAGCTTCGCACCCACCTTGCCGATTTTATGGCCTACACGCGAAGGTGCAGACTGCTATAACGTCCGCGAGATACGTGCGCCTTTCATCAATTATCAGGCGCGGTTTCGTTGATGATCACTTTCTTAAAGCTGGTTTTCCTTCCGTCATGCAGTGCAAAATCATTGACATGGCGCGCTGTTCGTATTTAATGAACGAGCGTTCAATTAATGGGAGGGGAGCGCGATGTTTCATGCGTCGATGACATTTGATCTGGGCGAGGATGTGAACGCCCTGCGCGACATGGTACATGACTGGGCGCAGACACGGGTGAAGCCGATGGCCGCCGAGATCGACCGCACCAACAGCTTTCCATCTGAGCTCTGGCGGGAAATGGGTGCGCTGGGCCTGCTGGGCGTGACCGTGGATGAGGCATATGGCGGCGCGGGCATGTCATATCTGGCCCATACCGTTGCGGTTGAGGAAATCGCGCGGGCCAGCGCCTCTGTCTCGTTGTCCTATGGCGCGCATTCGAACCTGTGTGTGAACCAGATCAAGCTGAACGGGACTGACGCGCAAAAGGCGAAATATCTGCCCCGTTTGATTTCCGGTGAACATGTGGGCGCGCTGGCGATGTCAGAGGCCGGGGCAGGCTCCGACGTGGTGTCGATGAGCCTGCGCGCGGAAAAGCGTAATGATCATTACCGCTTAAACGGCAACAAATATTGGATCACCAATGGCCCTGACGCCGATACACTGGTGGTTTACGCCAAAACGGACCCTGATGCGGGTGCCAAGGGGATCACCGCCTTTTTGGTTGAAAAGGAAATGACGGGTTTCAGTACCTCCCCTCATTTTGACAAGCTGGGGATGCGCGGGTCGAACACGGCAGAGTTGATCTTTGACGATGTGCAGATCCCGTTTGAAAACGTGCTGGGTGAAGAAGATAAGGGCGTGCGCGTGCTGATGTCGGGCCTTGATTACGAACGGGTCGTGCTGGCAGGGATCGGGCTGGGCATCATGGCGGCCTGTCTGGATGAGGTGATGCCCTATCTGGCCTCTCGCCGTCAGTTCGGCCAGCCCATCGGGAATTTCCAGCTGATGCAGGGTAAGATCGCCGACATGTATACCGCGATGAATTCGGCCCGGGCCTATGTCTACGAGGTGGCCCGCGCCTGCGACCGGGGCACGGTCACGCGGCAGGACGCGGCGGCGTGTTGTCTTTATGCCAGCGAGGAGGCGATGAAACAGGCGCATCAGGCGGTACAAGCCATGGGCGGGGCCGGGTTCCTGAACGATGCACCGGTCGCGCGGCTGTTCCGCGATGCCAAGCTGATGGAGATCGGCGCGGGCACGTCGGAAATCCGTCGGATGCTGGTCGGACGCGAGTTGATGGGGGCGATGGGGTGAGGGTCATTGCTGCTATGCTGATCATCGTTGGCAGTGCAGCGGTGGCGGAAGAAAGCTGGCCCTATGCACCCTTGGCCGAATCCTGCTTCAGTCGTACGACCGCTGGTTTTGATACTGAGAGTTGCATCGGCGATGCTGCGCGAGCCTGCAAGCTTGTGGAAGAGAACGATGTCACGATCGCTGGAATGACAATTTGCCTATCTCAAGAGGCGGCCATCTGGGACCGACTCCTTAACAATGAATATGAACTTGCGCAAGAATTTGCGCGTGAACAGGACCAGCAGGATTTGGAGGTTTCTCCTGAATTTGCGGTGCGTTCGGAACAACTGTTACTAGCACAAAGAGCCTGGATTACGTTCCGAGATAAGAATTGCGATATGCTGTCCGGAGTTTGGGGTCGTGGAACACTTGGAAGGACAGAGGGAATCCGCTGTTTCCTTGAAATGACGGCGCAGCGTGCATTAGCCTTGCGCGCCTACAGGGCAATGCACGGGTGACCCGCCGCATCCTTTTCCTGCCCCTCGCGGCCCTTGTCGTTTTTGCGGCCTACCTCGGCTTGCAATACGGTCAGGTGCCGTCTGAGACAGAAATCATCAACCGATATGCTGCAGCCTATCTCGCCTCCGCCCCCGATGGTGCGCAGCCAACCGATTGCGCGGCAACGCCACACCCGCAGGAAAGCATCCGCATGGTCATTACATGCAACCATCCCTCGGGCCTGATCACGACCTATTTCGTGGGGCCACGGGGTGAAGCACTGCCTGAACCGCAGGGGCCAAGCGCTTAGACATGCAGCAGGCTGGGTCCCATATCTTGTCTGAGGAGCAACGCGAGCGCTTGCGCGCTTTGCTTCCCAAGTATTCTACTCAAATGCTTGAAGCCGATTGGCTGTTCTTGAGTAGCTTCGATCCTTACTATTTCCTTCGGCTCGTTGCTCAGTTCAAACTTCCTGCATTCGAATTGCAGGAGGAGCTTTCCGACGGAGAGAAGAACCTGCTGGCAGACAATATTGAAGTCTTCGAGTCGGTGAAGGCCTCGTTCTATCGCTTGATGAGGTATCTATCATCGGAGAGCCTCGTTCTACTGATGTTGTCAGGTTATCCCTTTGGCCCGATGCCTAAGCTTGCAAAGCTTCCACCTCGAAAAATCAAGAAGATCCTAGAGGAACTTTCGAGCGGTGCCGTGCCGAGTGGTTTTGAGCTCAAAAACAAATCTACTGAGTTGGTTGGTGGGGAATGGTTGAATGCGCTCGCATTTGATGGGCTGATAGAGGCTGAATATGCCAATGAGGTATTTGGTTTCTTGAGCCAAGAAGCAAAACTCCTTCAGTCAAGGGATGCTATCAACGCCTTCAAACATGGCCGAATGCAGAAACCCGTTTTGGGGCAGGCCTTTCAGGTAACTTTGAATCTAAAATCCGGACAAGAAAGCCCCCTCATTTCTCCGATGGAAGGAGCACTGCAGTGGGTTGGATGGGATGAAGTCGACACTCCTCAAAAACTTGAACACGCGGCGGTAGTTGGATTTGAAGAGACTACTCCTGATGCCGACTATGAGGCGATCACAGCTGCTTGCGGGCTAAAGAAGCTTGTTTCTGATGTCCGCATCCTGCGCTATCAGCCGAGCGATCATGCTGACGTCTGGCTTCCTGACTTATCTTCTCGGCATAGGCCTCCCCAACGAGCCATTTTTTCAATCAAAGAGTCATGGACCAAGCAGCAAAAACATCCAGAGGAACCGCCTCAATGACTGACCGCGCCGCACATGAGGCCGCCTTGGCCGAGGTCGCCAATGCGGCCGCCCATGCCGCCGCAGGTGGGGGCGATGCCGCCCGTGACCGCCATGTCAAACGTGGCAAGATGCTGCCGCGCGACCGCGTGGCGAACCTGCTGGACCCCGGTTCGCCTTTCCTTGAGATTGGCACAACGGCCGCCCATGGCATGTATGACGGGGCCGCCCCTTGTGCGGGGGTGATCGCCGGTGTGGGCCGGGTGAACGGGGCCGAGGTGATGGTCGTCTGCAACGATGCCACCGTGAAGGGCGGCACCTATTATCCGATGACGGTCAAGAAACACCTGCGCGCGCAGGAAATCGCACAGGCCTGCCGCCTGCCTTGCATCTATCTGGTCGATAGCGGCGGTGCGAACCTGCCCAATCAGGATGAGGTCTTTCCGGATCGCGACCACTTCGGGCGCATCTTTTACAATCAGGCGCAGATGTCCGCCAAAGGCATTCCACAGATCGCTGTGGTGATGGGGTCTTGTACGGCGGGTGGCGCTTATGTCCCAGCGATGGCAGATGTGTCGATCATTGTGAAGGAACAGGGGACGATCTTCCTCGCCGGGCCGCCGCTTGTGAAGGCTGCGACGGGCGAGGTGGTCAGCGCCGAAGACCTCGGCGGCGGGGACGTGCATACCCGCCTGTCTGGTGTGGCCGATTACCTGGCCGAGGATGACGCCCATGCGCTGGCCCTGGCGCGGCAGGCGGTGGCCTCCTGTGCGCTGGACAAGGCGGTATCGGTCAAACGCTTACCGTCTGAGCCCTCGGTGCTTGATCCGGATACGTTGTTCGACGTGGTCCCCGCCGATCTGCGCACGCCTTATGACATCCGCGAGGTGATCCGGCGCGTTGTTGACGGATCGCGCTTTGATGAGTTCAAGGCCCGCTTTGGTGAGACGCTGGTCTGCGGTTTCGCCCATATTGATGGCTGGCCCTGCGGGATCGTGGCGAATAATGGCGTGTTGTTTTCGGAGAGCGCGCAGAAGGGTGCGCATTTCGTAGAGCTGTGCAGTCAGCGTCGTATCCCGTTGGTTTTCCTGCAAAATATCACCGGGTTTATGGTGGGGCAGAAGTATGAAAACGAAGGGATCGCGCGGCATGGGGCCAAGATGGTGACCGCCGTGGCGACGACGAAAGTGCCCAAGATCACGATGGTTGTGGGTGGCTCTTTCGGGGCTGGCAATTACGGCATGGCGGGCCGCGCCTATAGCCCGCATTTCATGTGGTCCTGGCCGACCAGCCGGATTTCGGTGATGGGCGGTGAACAGGCGGCGGGCGTGCTGGCGACGGTGAAACGCGACGCGATTGAACGGGCGGGCGGCGACTGGTCGGCGGATGAGGAAGCCGCGTTCAAGCAGCCGACGATTGATATGTTCGCGGAGCAATCGCACCCGCTTTATGCCTCTGCCCGGCTTTGGGATGACGGGGTGATTGACCCGCGCAAAAGTCGCGAAGTGCTGGCGCTGTCGCTCTCTGCCGCGCTGAATGCGCCTATTGAGGAGACATGTTTCGGCGTGTTTCGGATGTGATGGAAATGAGCCAAAATCCACGAGCGGAATCGCGTCGGATTTCTATCGGACAATCGTCGGACACCAAAGTGCGGTCCGTCAGAGGGTTTATCAGATGACAGTGTTCGACGATTTATGGCCTGCCGAAAACTATCGGATGATGGACCTTGTATCTCAGGCCGGCTTTGACGTTTCTGATTGGGAGAATTTCAAAGGGGGCGCGCGGAAAGCGGCGACTAACCCGAAATACTGCTATGAGTGGGTATTCGTTGAGGACGAAAAAATCATTGTGAACCTATGGTACGAAGAGTTGAGCAAAGACAAGAGCTCTGTTCGTAGTACGTTGGCTCCTTTGAGCCATCCATCGAATAAGAGAGGCATAAGAAAGCTACGTGCGCGACGCATGTATCACGCACTGACGTATTGCTACGAGTTTGGCATCTTACCCAGAGTTATCATCCTCAGGCGGTCGGAAAGAAATGCAGGGTCTGTTGGAGCAAAGCAACTAGATAACTCTGTTTGGACTGTGACCCTTTTTAACCGCGAGAAGGGTGAATTCACCTTGGAGCGTGGACGCCACAACACTCCAATAGGCGTTACCGACCCAGATTTAGCGCAGTTTAGGGAAGGCGAGGTGAGATACGCATTTGTCAAACACCGTAGCCGGGAGCGTGAACTTCGTCGCCGCAAGATTGAGAACTTCATAAGGGAACACGGACACGTTTTTTGTGAAGTCCCTAGCTGTGGTTTTGATTTCCACGCGACATATGGTGAGATTGGCAAAGACTACGCGCATGTTCATCACCTGACGCCGCTCAGTCAAGTGCCTGATGTAGGCGTTTCAAATAACATAAAGGATCTGCAAGTTGTCTGTCCAAACTGCCACGCCATGATTCATATAGGAGGAGAGTGTCGCCCCATAGAAAGCTTGATCTCAAGAAAAGGAAATGGCGATGTTTTCTAAAATCCTGATTGCTAACCGGGGTGAGATTGCTTGTCGTGTGATCCGGACCGCCCGCGCGATGGGTGTGCGCACCGTTGCGGTTTATTCTGATGCGGATGCGCAGGCCTTGCATGTGCGCTTGGCGGACGAGGCGGTGCGGTTGGGGCCTGCCCCTGTCGCCGAAAGCTATTTGCGTGGAGATTTGATTGTGCAGGCGGCGTTGGATACCGGCGCACAGGCGATCCATCCGGGTTATGGCTTTCTGTCTGAAAACCCGGACTTCGTGGAGGCGGTGGAGGCCGCCGGGTTGGTCTTTATCGGTCCCTCTGCCAAGGCGATCCGTGCGATGGGCCTGAAGGATGCCGCGAAAGCCCTGATGCACGATGCGGGTGTGCCTGTGGTGCCGGGCTATCATGGTGCCAATCAGGACCCGGATTTTTTGGCCGCTGAGGCGGGAAAGATCGGCTATCCGGTATTGATCAAGGCGGTGGCTGGTGGCGGTGGAAAGGGGATGCGGCTGGTGGAGCAGGCAAAGGGCTTTGCCGAGGCGCTGGGCTCGGCCCGGGCCGAGGCGCAGACCGCTTTTGGCAATGCCGATGTGCTGATCGAGAAATATGTGACCTCCCCGCGTCATATCGAGGTACAGGTCTTTGGCGATGGTACCGATGCGGTGCATCTGTTTGAGCGGGATTGCTCTTTGCAGCGGCGGCATCAGAAGGTGATCGAAGAAGCACCCGCGCCGGGCATGACGGATGAGGTCCGGCAGGCGATGGGCGATGCTGCCGTTCGTGCGGCCCGCGCCATCGGCTATGCGGGCGCAGGCACGGTGGAGTTCATTGTCGATGGGTCGGACGGGCTGCGCCCTGATGGGTTCTGGTTCATGGAGATGAACACGCGTTTGCAGGTGGAACATCCGGTGACGGAAGCGATTACCGGTGTCGATCTGGTGGAATGGCAACTGCGTGTTGCTGCGGGGGAGGTTTTGCCTGCGCGGCAGAATGATTTGACCATCACTGGCCACGCGTTTGAGGCCCGGCTTTATGCAGAGGATGTGCCCGCTGGTTTCTTGCCTGCGACGGGCGTGATTGATCATCTGCTGTTTCCGGTGGACGCGCGGATCGATAGCGGCGTGGAGGCGGGATCGGAGATCTCGCCCTGGTATGATCCGATGATTGCCAAGGTGACGGTGCATGGTCCGGACCGCCCGACAGCTTTGCGCCGCCTGTCCGCCGCGTTGGAGGCAACGCAGGTGGCGGGCACGGTGACCAATCTGGGGTTCCTGCGGAAACTGGCGCGGGATGCGGGTTTTGCCGCTGGCGCGGTTGATACCGGGTTGATTGCGCGGGGGGAGGCGACGCTCTGCGCGGCGGATCAGCCCGCACCGCGCGATATTGCGGTGGCGGCGGTTGCGGCGGCGGGGATCGGGCAGGGCCCGTTTGTGGGGTTCAGCCTGTGGGCACCGCTGCGCCGTGAGATTACGCTGGGTTTTGACGGGGAAGAGATCATCGCGCGGCTGACCGTACATGATGAAACACGTGTTGATGTCGCGTTGAGAGATGAGAGTGTGACGCTAAACCAGCGGGGACCTGATTGGGGCGTTCCCGCGATCCGCCACGGGGATCGGGTGACGGTGTTTGGTCCTATGACCCTGACCTATGATATCGTAGACCCGCTGGCGCGCGGTGGCGATGTGGCGGGCGGCGATACGGTGCTTGCCCCGATGCCGGGGCTGGTGCGCGCTGTGGCCGTGACCGAAGGGCAGGCGGTGGCGGAGGGCGACCGGATTGCCGTGTTGGAGGCGATGAAGATGGAACATGTTCTGCGTGCGCCGCGAGACGGGATCGTGGCCTCTGTTTCTGTCGCGGCGGGCGATCAGGTTACAGCGGGTGCGCTTGTGGTTTCGCTGGAGGAAGTATCATGATCCGCTTGCATCATTGTCATCAGACCAGATCAATGCGCAGCCTGTGGTTGCTTTATGAGATCGGCGTGGATTTTGATTTGCAGGTCTACCCGTTTGACAAGACCTTGCGGCAAGAGCCTTACCGGTCGCTGAACCCCACGGGCCGTGTGCCGACACTGGAAATCGACGGAGTCGTGATCACCGAAAGCGGGGCGATTGCGGAATACCTGTGTGAGCGATTTCCGCAGGCGGGCCTGGGTCGAGACCCAGGTCACGCAGACCGCGCCCTCTGGCTGAATTGGCTCCATTTTGCCGAGACGGTCAGTCAGCATTGTGCCGCACTGACTCAGCAGCATGTGGCGCTGCGCGAAGATCACATGCGTTCACCCATCATTATGCAGTTGGAGGCAAAGCGACTGGCGAAAACGCTCGCCACGGTAGAGGCGGGGTTGCAGGGTGATTATCTGCTGTCGTCCTTTTCTGCAGCCGATATCGGGATCGGGCAGGCCGCCTATATGGCAGGGCATTTTGTGGAACTGGCGCAGTTTCCGCGCCTGTCGGATTGGTTCGCCCGATTGCAGCGGCGAGAGGCATTCCAAAAGGCGCTACCGGATGCGCCGGGGCTTTATGATCAGCCGTTTTATGCCCCGTGGGAGATCCCATCGTGACCGATTTTGTCACCCTGCATGAGGTCGGCCCGCGTGATGGGCTGCAGAATGAAAATGCGGTGATCCCGCTTGCCGATAAGATCGCCTTGATTGATCTGCTGGGCCGCTCTGGTCTGCGCGATATTGAAGTGGGCAGTTTTGTCAGCCCCAAATGGGTGCCGCAGATGGCGGATACGGGCAGGGTTCTGGCAGGGATGACCCCGGTGCCGGGGGTGCGCTATGGTGTGTTGGTCCCCAATATGCGTGGCTGGGACAGTTTTATCGCCGCCCGTGTGCTGGGTGTGACCTATGGGGTGGCGGTGTTTATCGCAGCCTCGGAAGGGTTTTCGCAGAGCAATCTGAATTGTTCCATCGCCACATCCGTGCAGCGGCTGGTGCCGGTGGTGCAGGCGGCAGAGGCGGCGGGCGTGGGGTTGCGCGGTTATGTGTCTTGCGTGACGGATTGCCCCTTTGATGGCCTGGTGCCGCCAGAGGCGGTCGCCCGCGCTTGTCAAATGCTGCGCGATCTGGCCCCGATGCCGCTGTCATTGGGCGATACCATCGGCAAGGGTACGCCAGAGCGGGTTGCGGCGATGCTGGACGCAGTATTGCAGATCGCCCCTGCAAGCGCGCTGGCGGGGCATTTTCACGATACGGGCGGGCAGGCGCTGGCGAATATTAATGTCGCTCTCGACATGGGGTTGCGCGCCTTTGATAGTGCGGTGGGTGGTCTGGGTGGCTGCCCCTATGCGCCGGGCGCGCCGGGAAATGTGGCGACGGAGGCGGTGCTGGATTTGCTGGCGGCGCGCGGGTTTGAAACGGGTGTGGACAAGGATGTGATAACGCAGGCCGCAGAGATGGCGGCAGCGATGCGGAGGGCAGGTTGATGGCTGAGACGATTGAACTAACGGTGGATGATCGCGGCGTGGCGACGCTGATGCTGGTCCGGCCTGAGAAGCATAATGCGTTGTCGCAACTGATGATCGACGAATTGCGCGCGGCGGCGGGCCGGATTGCGGCGGATCGCGATATTCGGGTGGTGGTGTTGACCGGGCAGGGGCCGTCTTTCTGTGCGGGGGGCGATCTGGGCTGGATGCGGGATCAAATGGCCGGGGATGCGACGCTGAAACGTGCGGCGGCGACGTCGATTGCGGGGATGTTGGGCGCGCTGAACAGCTTGCCCCAACCGGTGATTGGCCGGGTGCAGGGGAATGCCTTTGGTGGCGGCGTGGGCATGGCCTGCGTTTGTGATGTGGCGATTGCTGCTGATCACGTGAAATGCGGCCTGACTGAAACGAAACTAGGTGTGATCCCGGCGACGATTGGGCCTTATGTGCTGGCCCGCATGGGCGAGGCGAATGCGCGGCGCGTGTTTATGTCGAGCCGGGTGTTTGATGCGGCAGAGGCGGTGACGCTGGGTGTTGTCGCCAAAGCGGTGCCTGCCGATGATCTGGACGCGGCGGTGGCGGCCGAGGTTGCGCCTTATCTGAAATGCGCGCCGGGTGCGGTGGCTGCGGCCAAGGCGCTGGCCCGTTCGCTGGGTCCGACGATTGACGAGGCGGTTGTGCAGCGGTCCATTGATGCGCTGATTGCCTGCTGGGATGGGCAAGAGGCCCGGCAGGGTATTGCTGCATTCTTTGATAAGACCCCGCCACCCTGGGCTTGATCCGTCGCCGTTAAAGTTTCCTTGAGCAGTTTTGTCTAATGCTGATGCACTGCAACCGCGCATTGTCAGAATTCCGTCTCACTTCTGACTGATTTAACCGGTTGTTTGCACATGCGAGAGGGACAGAAATGCCGTTCGATTGGCCGACAGCTGAACAGATGATCTATCGTGTTGTGCGCTTGCGCCGTTTGGTACTGTGCGCCCTTACGATACCTTTCTGCCTTATGCTGCTTGGGACATTGCTGGATCCGGTTTTTCTGTCGCCTCCGCGTGCGGTTTTGGCGGCTGTCGCGGTTGCGGCGCTGGTCACAGGCCATGCGGTTCTGTTTCCCAATGCGCCGGTCGAGACGATCAGCCTTTCTGTCGCGGTGAGTGGGCTGGCGCTGGTGGCGCCGTTGGTGCGGGCGTTGACGGCGATGGCCCCCCCCGGCCATGCGGCGTCTGTGTTGATTATCCTTGTCGTCGTCGCCTTGCTGATCGCCGTCGTGCTGACAGCGCTGGTGCAAAGCGCGCTGGCAGCTTTGGTCTATGCGGGCCCGACGGTTCATCGCGAGGTTAAGGCCCGCATTGATCTGCCTTGTTCAGTTGCGGTGGCGCGGGCGCAATATGCGCTGTGCCCCAGCATGCGCCGGGGCCGTATCATCACAGGCCCTGCAGATGAGAGCGGGTTTTTCGGGGTCGCCATCCTATCGCCGCAGGTTGCCGATCCGGAGGATCCGACCCGCCCGTTGATCGTGCAGGTGGCGGCAAAGGTGCTGGACGAGAGCGAGAACAGCCATCAGGTGATGCTGGCCCTGTCCGATAGTACGGTGACCGTCACCTCTGAAACATTTGTGCCGACGCCGACCGGGTGCCGTGTGGAAATCTCTGAATTGCCGGGGGATTTCACGCTGGGTATGCATGTGCTGTTCTGGCTGACGGATCAGCAGGTGGATAACCTGATCGAGACGGCTGATGTGATCACGGGCGAGCCTGTCCGCGTCAATGGTTTGGCGCATGGGCTGTCCTTTCTGGCTGTGGCCGCCGCCGTGCTGTCGCCCCGCCATCCGATAACCGATCGTCCCGAATGATGCGTGTCGCGCTTGGTTGACCCGCAGCCGCCGCAGCGATATGCAGCATTCAGTCGAATTCCGGCACTTTGTATGTGCCAAGCCGAAAGGAATGCCCCTTGGAAGAGATGCTTTCAGAATATCTGCCGATCCTGATCTTTCTGGGCCTTGCCATTGCACTTGGCGCGATCCTGATTTTGGCGGCGGCGATTGTGGCTGTGCGGAACCCAGACCCTGAAAAGGTGTCGGCCTATGAATGTGGGTTCAATGCGTTTGATGATGCGCGGATGAAGTTCGACGTGCGGTTCTATCTCGTATCGATCCTGTTTATCATTTTCGATCTTGAGGTCGCGTTTCTGTTCCCTTGGGCTGTCGCCTTCAAGGATGTGAGCATGGTTGGCTTTTGGTCGATGATGGTCTTTCTGGGCGTGCTGACCATTGGCTTTGCCTATGAGTGGAAAAAGGGTGCGCTTGAGTGGGAGTGACCTGCCGGCCCGCATGGGGCGCGCCGATGTGATGGGGCCGCATGGATAGCGCGGCCTTTCTTGTGTGCGGCGCGTGGCTTTTGATGCGATGCGGGCATAGGTTTCTACGCCAAACCATCCAGCTATGTTGCCCCAGAAATACTGCGGCGTGGGGCTAAAGTAATGTTACCCATGCGATGATTTCGGGCGTTTATCTTTCAACCTAAGAGATCGTGCATCATAGAGTGCCTCTGCGCTGATGGCGAAAGGCAGCGGTGGTGGATTACATATAAATCAAAAGGTTGCTCGTGCAGGTTTCCGGTAATCCAGGAATGTAACGTTGTGGCTGATTCGACCTTAAATTCTTGTCAAGGGTATTTTAAGTTAAGGTGAACTATTCGCTTGGTTGTGTTAGCCTCATCACAAATTGGTTGATCCAGGTTTTAAAGATGATGAGCGAAATTTCATGACAATGACGGCTGTATTTGAAAGCATTCAGAGCGCAATGCAATCAGTGCCCCGTAAGGGCTATATCGCTGAGCTTCGCTTGCAGGTCATTAAGCATTCTGAGTCGCTTCAGAATGTGACCGGGAAAGAATTCTGCGAGATATTGGGGGTTGGCCCCTCTTTTGGGGCCGAGTTCAACAAGATGAAAGATCTTGCGCCGCGCCTGCGAGCAGCGGGGCTGGATGTGAACAAGATTTAACGCAGGTGGGTTGGGTGCGGTAGCACAGATCGCTGACGTTCGCCCGGCGCTGTGCGCACCGTATTGTAATTCACAGTTTGTTCAGCGGCTAACGGCGTATTCTAACGAGTCGTTAGATCTTTCCCAATGTATTGCGCTTAGTGAAGCATTACGATCGTGGCAGCGGCCGCGTGTTTGCACGGTAGGTCGTTTTTGAGGCGTTGATTTGCACCTGAGGCCCGTGGCTCGTCTTGACCTATGCGCCTGCCCGGCGTAGGTCCATATCCCAAAGAACAGGCCCTTGGTCTGTCCTAAAACTGGTAAGGAAAGATGCATTTATGGGTATCGCAACCGGTCTGAACGACGCAGGCGCTGACCGCGAGGTCGCAACCCAAGCGTTGAACCGTGAATTGCAGGACAAGGGATTCCTTGTCACGTCAACCGCTGACATCATCAACTGGGCGCGTACTGGCTCTTTGCACTGGATGACGTTTGGTCTGGCCTGCTGTGCGGTCGAGATGATGCACACCTCTATGCCGCGTTACGATCTGGAACGGTTCGGCACTGCGCCGCGTGCATCCCCGCGTCAGTCTGATCTGATGATTGTGGCTGGCACGCTGACCAACAAGATGGCCCCAGCGCTGCGCAAGGTATATGACCAGATGCCGGAACCGCGCTATGTGATCTCGATGGGTTCATGTGCCAATGGTGGCGGTTATTACCATTATAGCTATTCCGTGGTGCGCGGCTGTGACCGCATCGTGCCGGTGGATGTCTATGTGCCCGGCTGTCCCCCAACGGCAGAGGCGCTGCTATATGGCATCCTGCAACTGCAACGCAAAATCCGCCGCACAGGGACGATCACCCGATGACAGACGCTCTGCAAGAACTCGGCACCCATGTGGAAGCAAAACGCACCGATTGCGTGCTGTCCTGGGAGGTTGCCTATGATGAGCTGACGGTGAATGTCGCGCCGTCTTCGCTGGTCAGCTTTGTTGAATTCCTCAAGACCGATCAGAACTGCCGGTTTTCGACGCTGGTCGATATTACGGCAGTGGATTATCCCAGCCGGGCCAAGCGGTTTGATGTCGTTTATCATTTTCTGAGCATGTATCAGAACCAGCGCATCCGCGTCCGCGTTCAGATCCGCGAAGAGGATATGATGCCGTCGATCATGCCGGTGCATCCGTCGGCCAATTGGTTTGAACGTGAAGTCTTTGATATGTTCGGTATCCTGTTTTCCGGCCATCCGGACCTGCGCCGTATTTTGACCGACTATGGCTTTCGCGGCTATCCGCTGCGCAAGGATTTCCCGACCACCGGTTATACCGAAGTGCGCTATGACGAAGTGCAAAAGCGCGTTGTCTATGAGCCGGTGAATCTGGTGCAGGAATACCGTCAGTTTGATTTCATGTCTCCATGGGAGGGCGCGCGATACATCCTTCCCGGTGACGAGAAGAAAGACGAGAAGGCCGGTTGATGGGCCCGCTACGCGGCACATGTATGTGCGGCGCGTGCGGCTTTACCGCGACCCCTGTGTCTGACGAGGCGGGCGTCTGCCATTGTGGTCAGTGCAATAAATGGACCGGCGGCATGTTCGTGAATGTCTATTGCGGTAGTTCGATTATCTTTGAACCGGACGCTCCAGTCGGGTCTTACAAAGGCAGTGAGTGGGGCGAGCGCCTGTTTTGCAAGATCTGCGGATCGTCGATGGTCTGGCAGATGCAAGATCGCAGTCATCAAAGTGCCTCGATCCAATGTTTCGAAGACCCTTCGCAGTTTACCCTGACCACGCAGATATTCGTTGATCGCAAGCCCCGGTGCTATGCGCTGGCCAATGAGACCGAAAACATGACCGAGGCAGAGGTTATGGCGAAATATGCGCCTGATACTGGTACCCCCTGATTCTATGGGTTGGCCTACAAAGATTGCCTTAGATGCCTGATCCGACTGTTTTATTCTGCGTAGGTGCGACCAAGGCGGGGACGTCTTGGCTCTATCGTTATCTACATGATCATCCGGACTGTGCCCTGCCTGCGGTGAAAGAGGCCCATTATTGGGATACGTTTGATCCGGAGGTGCGGGAGCGTCAGGTCTCTGCGTTTCGCATCCGATTGCGTGAATTACGTATTCTGCGCGAGGATGCCACAGCGGCGGGGCGTGGCTGGCAGGTGCAGAATGTCAAACGCCGGATGCGTGACATGAAGCGCCTGATCGCTGCAGTGGACGGCCATAGGACAGGTGATGCGGCTTATCATGACTGGCTGACGGCGCGGGGGGAGGATGTCCGTCTTTTTGCAGATATCACCCCGAATTATGCGACCGTGCCGGACGAGATGCTGACTCGTATGCTAGCCCTGTCGCCCCGCGTGAAGGTGTTGTTCCTGATCCGCGATCCGCTGGACCGGCTTTGGTCACATATTCGCATGCAGGCCCGTCGCCAGCGCCAAAGCCACGAAGTATATGAAAAGAAGGCGAATAATATTCTTTACCGGATGCTGAACCGGGGGCAGGAGACCCATATATTAGAGCGCGGCGATTATCCAAAGATCATTCGCAGGCTACGCCGCGTGGTCCCGGACGATCGGCTGCGCATTCAGTTTACGGAAGACATGATGAGGCAAGATGGCCTCTCGCCTCTTTGTGAATTCCTTGATATTGAGCCTGTAACATCGGCAGTGCAGGACCCGGTCCATGAAGGACCGGCTGTTGTGATGCTGGACAAACTGCGCCCACGGGCGTTGGGATTGTTGAACGAACAGTATGATTGGGTGGCCCGCAATGTGGGCCCGCTGCCAGAGCGCTGGCAGAAGAACCGGAACGAGGGGCTAAGGCCATGATGGACGGCGATATCCGCGTGAACACCTATGATGACGGGTCGAGTGATGCCGCGACGAGCGAGCAGCAGATCCGCAACTTTAACATCAATTTCGGTCCCCAGCACCCGGCCGCCCACGGCGTGTTGCGTCTGGTGCTGGAACTGGATGGCGAGATCGTGGAACGCTGCGACCCCCATATTGGCCTGCTGCATCGTGGCACTGAAAAGCTAATGGAATCCCGCACCTATCTGCAAAACCTGCCTTATTTCGACCGGCTGGATTATGTGGCCCCGATGAATCAGGAACATGCTTGGTGTCTGGCTATCGAAAAGCTGACCGGCGTCGAAGTGCCCCGCCGCGCCAGCCTGATCCGCGTGCTGTATTCCGAGATTGGCCGCGTTTTGAATCACCTGCTGAATGTGACCACGCAGGCGATGGATGTGGGCGCGCTGACCCCGCCACTTTGGGGTTTTGAAGAGCGCGAAAAGCTGATGATCTTCTATGAACGCGCTTGCGGTGCCCGTTTGCACGCCGCCTATTTCCGTCCCGGTGGTGTCCATCAGGATCTGCCGGATCAACTGGTCGAGGATATTGACGCCTGGGCGGTGGAATTCCCTAAAGTGCTGGAAGATATCGACGGCCTGCTGACCGAGAATCGTATTTTTAAGCAGCGTAATGCGAATATCGGCATCGTCACTGAAGAAGACATTCAGGAGTGGGGATTCTCTGGTGTGATGGTCCGCGGTTCCGGCCTTGCTTGGGATTTGCGCCGTGCGCAGCCTTATGAATGCTATGATGAGTTCGAATTCCAGATCCCGGTTGGCAAAAACGGCGATTGCTATGATCGCTATCTTGTGCGGATGGAAGAGATGCGTCAGTCGCTGCATATCATCCGCCAAGCTTGCGAAAAGCTGCGTCATGAACGCGGCGACGTAATGGCGCGCGGCAAAATGACCCCGCCGACACGCGGTGAAATGAAAACCTCGATGGAGGCGCTTATTCACCATTTCAAACTTTATACCGAAGGCTTCCACGTTCCCAAGGGTGAGGTTTATGCCGCTGTCGAGGCCCCCAAGGGCGAATTTGGCGTCTACCTTGTGGCTGATGGCAGCAACAAGCCCTACCGCGCTAAGCTGCGCGCGCCGGGCTATCTGCACCTGCAGGCGATGGATCATATCGCCGGTGGTCACCAACTGGCCGATGTGGCTGCGATCATCGGGACGATGGATATCGTGTTTGGTGAGGTCGACCGCTAAAAATACCGATTCTGATCATGTCATCGCCGACCGCCTGCGCAGGGGGTTGCCAGAATGGATGTGATCGCTGATCGTGATCCTTGAGTGACAAGCGGGGACCCGGTCAATATGAGCATTGCAGATATCCTGATCGGGTTTCTGGTCGCGGGCGGTTTTTTCGTTGCGGCTGCCGTGTCCCGTTTGTTTCGCCGATCATCGACGGGCATCATTATCGGTGGCGTTGTGGGCATCGCGTTTTCGGTGGTGATTCTGCGCTACGGGCTGGCGGAATTCTTTGACGCCGTGGTAGTCACTGCCGAGGAATAAAAAACGAAAGAGGCAGGGATGACCATTACCTTTGATATCTGGCTTTTGCTAATCGGGGCCGGGGCTGGCGTGGCCGCGACCGCATTATCGCGCGGGCGTAACCGGCTGCTGAAAGCCGCTGTAATCGGGGCTGTTGCCGCCTTTCTGATCGACCTTGCCTTCACTTTGTTCTGAGTGCCGCTAAGTTTATCGCAGGCATATCTGCGCCCATGGCGTCTCGGGTATGGCCCGTTTATGCTGCCGCTAGTCCCTGACCTAAAAGGATAATGAGCAATGCTCCGTAATCTGTCTCTTGTTGCCATACTTGGCCTGTCGGCCTGCGCGGTGCCGGTATATGCTCCGCTGCCCCCCACTGAGTTACCGCCTGAGCCGGAGCCTGAAGTGAGCGTGAACCCGGGATCGGCGAAAGAGCGTTTTGTCAGCGCCGCAGAGGCGAATGGCTGTGTGGTCAACGCCCGGACCGCCCCGCTGATTCTGACGGATGCGACATTGTCACAAGAAGATCTGGCCCGGATTATGACAGAGCTGAAGACCGAAGGTCGCGGTGATGTGGCCGCTGATGGCCAATCCTTCCGTTTGACAACGGGCACCTGCGCCTAAATCGAACGGCGTCCGGCGGCATATGATCCGCCGGACGCCCCTGCTTCCCCAAGCCCAAACGCTGAAATCGGCGGCAGAAAAAGCCATCCTGTAAAAACTGCGCAGCCTTGGCGTTGTCAAACGCGCGCTTCCTGTGTAGTCCGTTCTCTCATACGGGCGGGCGGTGTTCCCGCCACGTGCCCATGTTTGCTAGCCGAGGTTTCTATGCTGCGTCGTCTTCATCCTGATCAGCCTGACAGTTTCGCATTTACGCCAGAGAACCAGAAATGGGCCGAGGCGCAGATGAAGAAGTTTCCAGAGGGCCGGCAGGCCTCGGCGATTATCCCGCTTTTGTGGCGTGCGCAGGAACAAGAAGGCTGGCTGACCCGCCCCGCGATCGAAGGCGTGGCCCAAATGCTGGACCTTGCCTTTATCCGCGCGTTGGAAGTGGCGTCGTTCTATTTCATGTTCCAACTGCAGCCTGTCGGCTCTGTCGCGCATATTCAGGTCTGTGGCACGCTGTCCTGCATGATCTGCGGGGCTGAGGATTTGATCGGCGTTTGTAAGGGAAAGATCGCGGATGAGCCGCATACGCTATCGGCGGATGGCAAGTTTTCCTGGGAAGAGGTCGAATGTCTGGGCTCCTGCGCGAATGCGCCGATGGCCCAGATCGGCAAGGATTACTACGAAGATCTGACCGCAGAGCGTCTGAGTGAAATCATTGATGAGCTTGCCGCCGGTAAAGTACCTGTGCCGGGCCCCCAGAATGGTCGCTATGCCTCTGAACCGATGGGCGGTCTGACCTCTTTGGAAAATTACGAGGCGGACAAACACCAGTATAATGCCAGCGTACAACTCGCGACGGATATTGGTGATACCATCAAGCGGATTGATGGCACCGAAGTGCCGCTGTTGACCCCGTGGATTGCGGATGCGCAACCGGCCAAACCCAAAGGGAAGCCGAAGCCAGAGCCGAAACCTGCTGCGGGCGTGCCTGCCGATGCGACCGGCGTCACCGAGCAAGAGGCGCAGGCGACATCCAAAGCCAAACCAAAAAGCAAGGATGAACCAGCGGCGGCAAAGCAAGCTGCGGCCTCTTCCAAGCCAGCCGCGAAAGCCGCCCCTGCGGTGGATGCGCCTGAGAAAGAGCCAGAGACTCTATCCGGCCCCCGTGCGGGTGGTGCCGATGATCTGAAAAAGATCAGCGGTGTTGGCCCCAAGCTGGAGCAGACCCTGAATTCACTTGGTTTCTGGCATTTTGACCAGATTGCCAAGTGGACCGAGAATGAGATCAGCTGGGTTGATAGCCGTCTGAAATTCAAAGGCCGGATCCGCCGCGATGATTGGATTGGTCAGGCGACTGCGCTGGCGAAAAAGGACTGATCTGCCCGCTAACCGCTCAGTTGCGGCGCGATTTCTGGCCTAAGTGACCCGGAATGAACAAATTCTTTTTGGTTAGCCCTTCTTTCAGGTAGGGGTGGTAGCACGGCGTTGTGCTCGGTCGTTCTGACCGGCGGTGCCGTGGTCTGCATGCCCCATTCGTGGGCACCTGAGGGAGAAAAGACACGATGAAAGATATAGCACCAGCATCAAAATTTGCCGGAATGATAGCGGTTTCCACCATTTTTGGCGTCATTGCCGCAGGCGTTGCATGGGTTATGTTCGGTTTGGGTTTTTTTGGCGGTCTGCTTGTCGGCATTCTTGTTGCCGGGGTGACGGTGATTGCACTGACGCTGGGCTGGCGTGATCCTGTGCCTGGTGCTGATGAACATATGCAGCCTGCGCCTGCCGCTTCTGCGAGCTCTGCCGCGCCCAGTTCGGCTGCGCCTGTGGCAAGCCCCGCCCCAACTGAACCTGCCCCGGCTGCTGTTGCCACGCCAACCCCTGCGGCCACACCCGCGCCAGTCGCGGAACCTGCGCCCGTTCCGGCCCCAGAGCCGGTGGCCGAAACCTCCGCGGCTGCGACCCAGGCGACCGGTGGTGATGCTGACAAGCCTGCCGTGCTAAGCGCTGCCCGCGCAGAGGGCGCCGATGATCTGAAGCAGATCAAGGGGGTTGGCCCGAAGCTTGAAACAACCCTGAACGAAATGGGTATCTACCATTTTGATCAGATCGCGGCTTGGGGTCCGAAAGAGCAGGCCTGGATGGATGGCAATCTGGCTGGGTTCAAGGGGCGGGCGACCCGTGATAATTGGGTGGCGCAGGCCAAGACGCTTGCCGATGCCAGCAGCACTGTGAGCTAGCAACAAGGCGATATGGACAAAGATATGACCCAGAATCCGCAGACCCGTCAGGCAAAGGCAGGCCAACGTGTTGCGCTGACGACAGCCGGGGTTGGTGTGTTCTGGGTGCTGGTCATTTTGCTCGGAGACGAATATGGCTGGTCCAACCGGGTCCGGGCGTTTTTTGATCTTGCAGCGCTCGCCGGTTTCGGGTTTGCGCTGTGGCAGACATATAGGCTTTGGCGTGCGCGTCAGGATGAAAAGGGCGATGAGTGATGCTCAAGGATGAGAACCGGATTTTCACGAACCTTTACGGGATGCATGACCGCACGCTGAAAGGCGCGCAGCACCGTGGCCATTGGGATGGCACGGGCGATATCATCAAGAAGGGCCGCGACTGGATCATTGATGAGATGAAAGCCTCTGGCCTGCGCGGCCGTGGCGGTGCGGGCTTTCCGACCGGGTTGAAGTGGTCCTTTATGCCCAAGGAAAGCGATGGCCGTCCGGCTTATCTGGTGGTGAATGCCGACGAATCCGAGCCGGGCACATGCAAGGACCGCGAGATCATGCGCCATGATCCGCACACGCTGATCGAAGGCTGCCTGATCGCGTCTTTCGCGATGAATGCTCATGCGTGTTATATCTACATCCGTGGCGAATATATCCGCGAGCGCGAAGCGTTGCAGGCCGCGATTGATGAAGCCTATGAGGCTGGTCTTGTTGGCGCGAACGCATCTAAATCCGGTTGGGATTTCGATATTTACCTGACCCATGGCGCCGGGGCTTATATTTGTGGTGAAGAAACTGCGCTGCTTGAAAGCCTTGAGGGCAAGAAGGGCATGCCGCGGATGAAGCCGCCATTTCCGGCGGGCGCGGGTCTTTATGGCTGCCCGACCACAGTGAACAATGTCGAATCAATCGCTGTAGTCCCGACGATCCTGCGGCGCGGTGGCGCGTGGTTTTCTGGCATGGGCCGTCCGAATAATGCGGGCACGAAACTATTTGCCGTGTCAGGCCACGTGAACAACCCTTGCGTGGTCGAAGAAGAGATGTCGATCAGTTTTGAAGAGTTGATTGAAAAGCACTGCGGCGGGATTCGCGGTGGTTGGGATAACCTTAAGGCGGTGATTCCCGGCGGATCGTCGGTGCCATGTGTACGCGGCGAGAACATGCGCGATGCGATCATGGATTTCGATGCCCTGAAAGAAAAGGGATCCAGCCTTGGTACGGCGGCGGTGATCGTGATGGATCAGTCCACCGATATGATTAAGGCAATCTGGCGTTTGGCCAAGTTCTACAAGCACGAAAGCTGCGGCCAGTGCACCCCTTGCCGCGAGGGGACCGGCTGGATGATGCGCGTTATGGCGCGTTTGGTAAAAGGTGATGCAAGCCCCGAAGAGATCGATATGCTCTTTGATGTGACCAAACAGGTAGAAGGTCACACGATCTGTGCTCTGGGTGATGCGGCTGCTTGGCCGATTCAGGGCCTGATCCGTAACTTCCGGGACGAGATCGAGGACCGGATCAAAGATAAACGCTTTGCAGGGATGGCAGCTGAATGATGATGCGAGGATTGATGATCGGGGTGGCGCTGACGGCGCTGGCCGCGTGTGAAACAGGTTCGGGCGCGGCGCGGTCTTTTGACGATCCGGCGGTGCAGAAACTTTATAATTTGCGCACACCGGAATATTTCGCGACGATGCAGGTCGCCAGTGTAGTGGCACGGAACTGTGCCCGCTATAGCTTTGATACTGCGCTGGAATTCGAAGTGAATGAAAAGCGCAATGAGGTCGGCCGTGGCACGCTGTCGGCCAATGGGCTGCGCGACGCGATTGATATGGAAACCGATGTGACGCAGCGCAGTTTTGCCGCGAAACATGGGGTGGATCTGACGGGCGGCGACCTCTGCGCTGCTGCTGACGCGGAAACGGCCGAAGGTTCTGCGCTGAGCGCGCTGCTGGCGCCGGCCTAATAAGCCGCCTGCGGTAATCGTTTTATTGCCTTTACAATATGTAATCGCGCCCCTAGCGGGCGCGATTATGCGTTTCAGATGTCTTGTTCTCGGGGCGTGTAAGGGTCGCGGCCGCAGCGCTAAGCGTGCCGTATGTAAGGTGGATCCGGATCCACCTTACGGTTTGGAAACCCTGCTAAACCACAGATATCAGCGCGCTGATATTGAATAGCGCCGCTTCAACCGCACATATTATGCCAACAAGACGCGGACAGTCTGTTCGCATCCCGTGCAGGAGAGTAAAAATGACGAGCACTCGAGCCTTTCTGGCCGCCCTTTCGGTCGCAGCGGCAACTGTCGCCGGCACTGGCACTGCCCAAGCCGCATTGAAGGACGAGGCCAGTATTCGCAACGGCATCATCTATGTCGGCATGGCGTATGAAATTTCGCGAAAATGCGACTCGATTGATGCCCGGACATGGCGGGGAATTGGCTATCTGCAATCCCTGAAGAATGAAGCGTCTGCGCTTGGATATTCGAACGCTGAGATTGACGCCTATGTTGATGATCGTGCAGAAAAGCGCAGGCTGGAAGGCATTGCGCGCAGCCAGTTGAACGCGCTTGGCGTGGTCGAAGGTGACGAAGCCACCTATTGCGCGGTGGGCCGCGCCCAGATGGCTGCAAATACCCGCGTTGGCTGGCTGTTACGGTAATGATCTGATCAGCGGCTGAATTTTGAACGCTTTTTTAGCGATCAGACTGGCATCGTCCCCAATGTCGCGTTAGAACGCGGCCAACGCGCAGCCGCCGCCCCGCGCCCGGCTGTGCGATTGGGAACAAATAAGGCACGCCATGTCTGATCTGCGCAAAGTCATCATTGATGGAAATGAGGTCGAGGTTGACGGGGCGATGACCCTGATCCAGGCCTGTGAAGAAGCAGGGATCGAAATCCCTCGTTTCTGCTATCATGAGCGTCTGTCGATTGCGGGGAATTGCCGCATGTGTCTGGTTGAGGTCGTTGGTGGCCCGCCAAAGCCTGCCGCTTCTTGCGCGATGCAGGTGCGTGATTTGCGCCCGGGGCCGGAAGGCCAGCCGCCGGTGGTCAAGACGAACAGCCCCATGGTCAAGAAGGCCCGCGAGGGCGTTATGGAATTCCTGCTGATCAACCACCCGCTGGATTGTCCGATCTGTGATCAGGGTGGCGAATGCGACCTGCAAGATCAGGCCGTGGCTTATGGTGTTGATTTCAGCCGTTACCGTGAACCCAAGCGCGCGACTGAGGATCTGAACCTCGGACCGCTGGTTGAAACCCATATGACCCGCTGCATTTCCTGCACCCGTTGTGTCCGTTTCACGACAGAGGTCGCGGGCATTCATCAGATGGGCCAGACTGGCCGGGGCGAGGATGCAGAGATCACCAGTTATCTAGGTGAAACGCTCGATTCGAACTTGCAGGGCAATATCATTGATCTGTGCCCGGTAGGTGCATTGGTGTCGAAGCCCTATTCCTTTACCGCCCGCCCATGGGAGCTGACTAAAACCGAATCTATCGACGTGATGGATGCGTTGGGGTCAAATATCCGCGTCGATACGAAGGGACGCGAAGTCATGCGCTTTCTGCCGCGTAACCATGACGGCGTGAACGAAGAGTGGATTTCGGATAAAACCCGATTTGTCTGGGATGGGCTGCGCCGCCAGCGTTTGGACACACCATATATCCGCGAGAATGGCAAACTGCGCAAAGCCGATTGGCCCGAAGCGCTGGCCGCTGCTGCTACCGCGATGACAGGTAAGAAATTGGCCGGGTTGGTCGGCGATCTGGCTCCGGTCGAGGCGACTTATGCGTTGAAAGCATTGATTGAAGGGCAGGGTGGTACGGTTGAATGCCGCACCGATGGCGCCAAGCTGCCGGCTGATAACCGCTCTGCCTATGTTGGTAGTGCCACGATTGACGATATCGACGATGCAGAGACGATCCTGCTGGTCGGCACCAACCCCCGTATCGAGGCCCCCGTGCTGAATGCCCGGATCCGCAAGGCTTGGTTGCGTGGTGCGAAGGTTGCCCGGATCGGCAAGGTGGCTGATCTGACCTATGACGTCACTGACATGGGAACGGACCGCCGTGCGCTGGAAAAACTGGCGGCGCTGGATCATTCCGACAAGCACGGCACACGCGGTGTGGTCATCGTGGGGCAGGGTGCCCTGCGCGAGGCTGATGGCGAAGGCGTGTTGGCGCTTGCGATGAAGGCCGCAGGCAAAGCGCAATCGAAATTCATGGTACTGCACACGGCCGCCGGCCGCGTTGGTGCGCTGGACGTTGGTGCTGTTACTGAAGGCGGCATGGATGCGATCAAGGATGCAGAGGTGATCTATAACCTTGGTGCGGATGAGGTCGACATCGCCCCCGGCGCATTTGTGATCTATCAGGGCAGCCATGGTGACCGGGGTGCGCATCGCGCTGATATCATCCTGCCCGGCGCTGCCTATACTGAGGAAAACGGGTTGTTCGTGAACACCGAAGGCCGTCCGCAACTGGCCCTGCGCGCCAGCTTCCCCCCCGGCGAGGCCAAGGAAAACTGGGCGATCCTGCGGGCGCTTTCTGCGGAACTGGGGGCGACGCTGCCTTATGACAGCATGGCGCAGCTGCGTCAGTCGCTTGTTGCCGCGCATCCCCATCTGGGCGATATCGACGTGGTAGCGGAAAACGAATGGACCCCGATCCCGACGCGCAGTGTGGGCAAGGCCGATTTCGTGACGGCGATCAGTGATTTCTATCTGACGAACCCGATCGCGCGCGCCTCTAGCCTGATGGCGGAACTGAGCGCGGGTGCGAAAGCGCGGACAAACGCCCCGATGGCGGCAGAGTGAGGGCCAGATAGATGGTTGAATTCTTTACCAATACCAATCTGGGGATCGCCCTTGTCATTCTGGGGCAATGTTTGCTGATCCTGATCCCGCTGCTGCTTGCGTTGGCGTTTCTGATGTATGCCGACCGCAAGGTCTGGGCGGCGGTGCAGATGCGCAAGGGCCCGAATGTTGTTGGTGCCTTTGGTCTGCTGCAAAGTTTTGCGGATTTTCTGAAATATATCGTCAAGGAAATCGTGGTCCCCGCCGGGGCTGATAAGGCGGTGTTCTTCCTTGCGCCGATGATCGCTTTTGTTCTTGCCGTGATTTCATGGGCGGTGATCCCGTTCAACGAAGGCTGGGTTCTGTCCGATATCAACGTCGCGATTCTTTATGTCTTCGCCGTGTCCTCGCTGGAAGTGTACGGCGTGATCATGGGTGGCTGGGCGTCGAACTCTAAATACCCGTTCCTTGGCTCGCTGCGCTCTGCCGCGCAGATGATTTCTTACGAGGTGTCCATTGGTTTGATCATCATCGGGGTGATCATTTCAACCGGGTCAATGAATTTCGGCGATATCGTCGAGGCCCAACGCGGCGCGGGTCTGTTCAGCTGGTACTGGGTTGCGCATTTCCCGATGTTGTTCTTGTTCTTCATCAGCGCGCTGGCAGAGACCAACCGGCCACCGTTCGACCTGCCAGAGGCGGAATCAGAGCTGGTGGCGGGCTATCAGGTTGAATATTCCTCTACCCCCTTCCTGCTTTTCATGATTGGCGAGCTGATGGCGGTGGTGTTGATGTGCGCCTTGGTGTCGCTGCTGTTCCTTGGTGGCTGGTTGTCGCCGATCCCGGGGCTGCCCGATGGCATCCTGTGGATGGTCCTGAAAATGGGCTTCTGCTTCTTCATCTTCGCGATGGTCAAGGCCATCACCCCCCGCTACCGCTATGACCAGCTGATGCGGATCGGCTGGAAGGTCTTCCTGCCCATGTCGCTGGCCTGGGTGGTGATCGTGTCCTTCCTTGCAAAATTCGAAGTCCTCGGCGGCTTCTGGGCCCGCTGGGCGGTGGGGGCGTGATGATCTGTAATACGATCAAATTAGCCGCAATGGCTTGCCTCCCGAGCATTGTTGCTGCCCAGGAAGACACAACCGATTCTTTCTCGACCGCGTTTGCAGATGCGCATTGGGGCGTTGTGGTTGAAAGATGTCCGCTTGAAGCTGACAGGTATGCGGAACTGTCTGACAATCAAATTTACGATGCTTTTAATCAAGGACTCGACGAGGGCACGAAACTGGAGCGAATTCTTCAGAATTCGAGTGTGGGAAGAACGAGCGATCTAGACAAATACTGGGTGTCCTTTGTTGTCGTTAACGCGTCGGTAACTTTGGACTTGCTTACGTTTGGCGGTTTATTTGCTGAGAAGGCGACACTTGAAGGTGAGGCATTTCTGACTGAGGAAGCGCATCTTAGAGATCGCGCCATGGCCGCTATGGCTTTAACTGAATGTTTTTGGCCAAATGAAATCCAACGCGCTGAATTGGCGGATTCAAGATGGTCCGAATCTTTGAAAGACGTTGCTGACAGCGTATGTGAGATACACTTCTTTCGCCTCATACAGCGCTATATAGACGCCCAAATCACTGAACTATCTTTGGGCGAACGTAGGGCGGTGGGCGCGAAGATTTTATTAGACCATGAGCAGTATCTGGAAGTGTCTCATGACCCTTCTCAATGCGGAGAATTTCTCTAAATGACCCAAATGGACTACACCCGCGCCGCCAAGTATTTCCTGCTTCAGGATATCTGGGCTGGTTTTCGGCTGGGGCTGAAGTACTTCTTTGCGCCCAAGGCCACGTTGAACTATCCGCATGAAAAGGGACCTCTGTCGCCTCGTTTCCGGGGGGAACATGCGCTGCGCCGCTATCCCAATGGCGAAGAACGCTGCATTGCGTGTAAACTCTGCGAGGCTGTTTGCCCGGCGCAGGCGATCACCATTGACGCAGAGCCCCGCGACGATGGCAGCCGCCGCACGACCCGCTATGACATCGACATGACAAAGTGCATCTATTGCGGTTTCTGCCAAGAGGCGTGCCCGGTTGATGCGATTGTCGAGGGGCCGAATTTTGAGTTCAGCACGGAAACCCGTGAAGAGCTGTATTACGATAAGGCGAAGCTGCTGGAAAACGGGGATCGTTGGGAAGCCGAGATTGCACGCAATCTCGAACTCGACGCGCCGTATCGGTAAGGATTGGCAGGATGGGTGCATGGGGCGTCGGATCACTTGAAAATGACAGCAGCCAGGATTGGCTGATCGAATTCTGTGAAAACGGCGTGCCGGTTGCGGTTGAAACGCTGGATGCTGCGGATGAAAGCCGTGACGACGGATATATCGACGCCGATGTCGGCAGCGGTATCGTCGCCTTGGCCGAGCTGCTGGCGGCGTCGCTGGGCAAGCCTGATCCCGCGCTGTCCGACCAGATCGCCGCACCTGTGGGGCAGTACAAGGCGGATTTACTGGCGTTGCAAGGGCTCAAACCCCGTCTGATCACGGCCCTTGGGGCAGTGATGTCCAATTCCGAAATGTCAGAGCTTTATGATCTGTGGGATGAGGCGGGTGAGTTTGAAGCGTGGGCGGCGCAGATGGATGCGCTGCGTGCCCGATTGGAGGCCGCATGACAGATCAGAACCCTTTTGATGCCATGATGAAGATGGGTCAGGATTGGGCCAAAGCGATGAACCCGGCGCTGGAATCTTTTACCCCCAAGGGGTTTGAGGCGCTGTTTCCGACCATGCCTAAAGACCTGATGGAAAGCTTCATGGGCAAGGGGTTGAACCCGAACGGGCTTGATGCCAAGACGCGCCTGCTGCTGACGCTTGCTGCGCTCACCGTTTTGGGTGCGCAGGCTGAGGCGCAGATCAGGCTGACTGTTCGCCATTTGGTGGAAGCCGGGGCGACGCAACAGGAAATCGCGGAAACTATTGCCCAAATGGGCGTTTTCGGCGGTGTGCCTGCGATGAACAAGGCCATGGAACTGGCCCATGAAGTGCTGGAAAAGGACGAAACGTAGATGACAGTATTCGCGTTCACCTTCTATCTTTTTGCCGTCACCACCGTGACGGGCGGGCTGTTCACCGTGATCAGCCGCAATCCGGTGCATTCGGTGCTCTGGCTGATTTTGGCATTTCTGTCCTCTGCCGGGTTGTTTGTCACATTGGGTGCAGAGTTTGTCGCGATGCTGCTGATCATCGTCTATGTTGGCGCGGTCGCGGTGCTGTTCTTGTTTGTCGTTATGATGCTGGATGTGGATTTTGCCCAGCTTAAGGCTGAGATGGCGAAATATATGCCTCTGGCCCTGCTGATCGGTGTGGTGATCATGATGCAACTGGCGCTGGCGCTGGGTGTTTGGGGTTATTCTGACGGGGTAGAAGGCCGGATCGCCGCCCCGGCCGGTGATCTGGAAAATACCGCCGCACTTGGCCTGTTGATCTACGACAAATACATCATCCTGTTCCAACTGGCGGGTCTGATCCTGTTGGTTGCTATGATCGGGGCCATCGTGCTGACCCTACGCCACCGGGTCGATATCAAGCGCCAGAACGTGCTGGAACAGATGTACCGTGATCCGGCAAAGGCTATGGAGCTGCGGGATGTGAAGCCGGGGCAGGGGCTCTGACGTCGCAGGCAAAAATGGACGAGGTCCCGGGTCAGGCCCTGGACTGCGAAAAAGAGAAATCGAGGCGCAGCGCTTCGGAGGGACGAATGAATGATCGGACTTGAACATTATCTCACAGTGGCGGCTGCCCTGTTTGTCATTGGCATCTTCGGCCTGTTTCTGAACCGCAAGAACGTGATCATCCTGCTGATGAGCATCGAATTGATGCTGCTCGCGGTGAATATCAATCTGGTCGCTTTCTCCAGCTATCTGGGTGATCTGGTGGGGCAGGTCTTTACCCTGTTCGTGCTGACCGTTGCTGCCGCTGAGGCTGCGATTGGTCTGGCCATTCTGGTTTGTTTCTTCCGCAACCGCGGGACGATCGACGTCGAAGACGTCAACGTGATGAAGGGCTGAATTCCATGGAAACCATCATCCTTTTTGCCCCGCTGGTCGGTGCCATCCTTTGCGGGTTTGGCTGGAAGCTGATGGGTGAGAAAGCCGCCCAATGGACGGCAACGAGCCTTCTTTTTGTGTCAGCGATCCTGTCGTGGATCGTGTTCCTGACCTTTGATGGTGTGACCGAGTATATTCCGATCCTGCGTTGGATCGAAAGTGGCACGCTGAGCACAGATTGGGCAATCCGGATGGACCGTCTGACGGCAATCATGCTGATTGTGATCACGACTGTTTCGGCGCTCGTGCATCTGTATTCTTTTGGCTACATGGCCCATGATGAGAATTTCAAAGAAGGCGAAAGCTATCGGCCGAGGTTCTTTGCCTATCTGTCTTTCTTTACCTTCGCGATGTTGATGCTGGTAACAGCGGATAACCTTGTGCAGATGTTCTTTGGCTGGGAAGGCGTGGGTGTCGCATCCTACCTGCTGATCGGTTTTTATTACCGCAAGCCAAGCGCCAATGCTGCCGCGATTAAGGCGTTTGTCGTGAACCGTGTGGGGGACTTTGGTTTCGCGCTTGGGATTTTCGCCCTTTATATGGTCACTGACAGTATCCGCTTTACTGATATCTTTGCGGCGATCCCGGATTTGCAGGGCCAGACGATCACCTTTATGTGGCGCGACTGGGATGTGCTGAACTTGATCGCATTCCTGCTGTTCATCGGCGCGATGGGGAAATCGGCGCAATTGTTTCTGCACACATGGTTACCCGACGCGATGGAAGGTCCGACGCCTGTGTCTGCCTTGATCCACGCCGCGACCATGGTGACCGCCGGTGTGTTCCTGGTTTGCCGTATGTCACCGCTGATGGAATATGCGCCTGCCGCGACTGATTTCATTGTCTTCCTTGGTGCGACGACTGCGTTCTTCGCGGCGACGGTGGGCCTTGTGCAGAATGACATCAAACGTGTTATCGCTTATTCCACCTGTTCGCAGCTGGGCTATATGTTCGTGGCCGCTGGGCTGGGTGTTTACTCGGTTGCGATGTTCCACCTGCTGACACATGCGTTCTTTAAGGCGATGCTGTTCCTTGGGGCTGGGTCGGTCATTCATGCGATGCATCACGAGCAGGACATGCGGAACTATGGCGGGCTGCGCCATAAGATCCCCAAGACGTTCTGGATGATGATGATTGGTACGCTGGCGATCACCGGGGTTGGCATTCCGCTGCTCTATATTGGCTTTCCAATTGGTTTTGCCGGGTTCGTATCCAAGGATGCGATTATTGAAAGCGCCTATGCGGGCACCCATGGCGGCTATGCCTTCTGGATGCTCGTGGTTGCGGCGCTGATGACCAGTTTCTATAGCTGGCGCCTGATGTTTATGACTTTTTACGGCACGCCCCGTGGTGATGCGCATACCCACGATCATGCCCATGAAAGCCCCAACACTATGTTGGTGCCGCTTTACGTGCTGGCGATTGGTGCGGTGTTCAGCGGGATGGTCTGGTACGGGTCGTTCTTTGGATCGAATGATAAGGTCGGTAAGTTCTTTGGCGTGCCTTATGCGGAAGCATCCGAACATGGCGATGAAGCGCATGCTGATGATCACAGCGCAGAGGCCGAACATGCTGATGAGCACGCGGATGAAGCTGGCCACGGCAAGGCGCATTACAATCTGGTCGGCGCGCCGGGTGAGGGCGCCATTCACAACAGCCCTGACAACCACGTGCTGAACGAAGCGCATGAGGTCCCTGTTTGGGTCAAGCTGGCACCGTTCATTGCAATGCTGTCCGGTCTGGCGCTGGCGTATCAGATGTATATCCGCCGTCCCGATCTGCCTGGCAAACTGGCGACGCAACAAGCACCGCTTTATAACTTCCTTCTCAACAAATGGTACTTTGACGAGATTTACAATTTTGTCTTTGTGCGACCTGCATTTGCGCTGGGGCGTATTCTGTGGAAGCAGGGCGATACCAATACGATTGACGGAGGCATCAACGGTTTAGCCATGGGCGTTATTCCATTCTTTACACGGCTCGCGGGCCGGGCGCAGTCGGGCTATGTGTTTACCTATGCCTTTGCCATGGTGCTGGGGATTGCGGTCTTGCTGACCTGGATTACGCTGTTCGGGGGGGCAAACTGATGGGCAATATTCTTTCGCTCACGACCTTTATCCCGCTGATCGGGGCCGTCATTCTGGCGCTGTTCCTGCGTGGCGACGATGAGGCGGCGCAGAAAAACGCCAAGTCGGTGGCGCTGGTCACGACGCTGGTCACCTTCCTGACATCTTGCTTCATCTATGCCCAGTTTGACCCGGAAAACACGGGCTTTCAGATGGTCGAAAGCCGCGACTGGCTGCTGGGTTTGCAATATAAGATGGGTGTGGACGGGATCAGTATCCTGTTCGTCATGCTGACCACCTTCCTGATGCCGCTGGTGATCGCGTCCTGCTGGAGCGTGAAAATCCGGGTCAAGGAATATATGATTGCCTTCCTGCTGCTGGAAACCCTGATGCTGGGTGTTTTCATGGCGTTGGATCTGGTGTTGTTCTACCTGTTCTTTGAGGCTGGCCTGATTCCGATGTTCCTGATCATCGGCATCTGGGGCGGCAAGAACCGGATTTATGCGAGCTTTAAATTCTTCCTGTATACCTTCCTTGGCTCTGTGCTGATGCTGGTCGCCATGGTCGCCATGTTTTACGAATCCGGCACCACTGACATTGCCGTGCTGTTGTCGCCAGAGGTGACTTTTGCCTCCGAGCCGATGACGGTGTTTGGCCTGCAAGTCATGGGCGGGATGCAGACGTTGCTTTGGCTCGCCTTCTTTGCGAGCTTTGCGGTGAAGATGCCGATGTGGCCGGTCCATACTTGGTTGCCTGACGCACACGTGCAGGCCCCGACCGCCGGGTCGGTTGTTCTGGCTGCGATCCTGCTGAAAATGGGCGGCTATGGCTTCCTGCGCTTCAGCCTGCCGATGTTTCCTGTCGGGTCCGAGGTGATGGGCCCGCTGGTCCTATGGCTGTCCGTCATCGCGATAGTCTACACCTCGCTGGTGGCGCTTGTGCAGGAAGATATGAAAAAGCTGATCGCCTATTCGTCTGTGGCGCATATGGGCTATGTGACCATGGGGATTTTTGCGGTGAACCAGCAGGGGATTGATGGCGCGATTTTCCAGATGATCAGCCACGGTTTCATCTCTGGCGCGTTGTTCCTGTGTGTCGGCGTGATCTATGACCGAATGCATACCCGCGAGATCAGCGCCTATGGCGGTCTTGTGAACCGTATGCCGGCCTATGCGCTGATCTTTCTGTTCTTCACAATGGCCAATGTGGGCCTGCCGGGCACATCGGGGTTTGTCGGGGAATTCCTGACACTGATGGGTGTTTTCCAAGCGAATACCTGGGTGGCTGTTGTGGCCACGACGGGTGTGATACTATCAGCGGCCTATGCGCTCTGGCTGTATCGCCGGGTCGTTATGGGTGACCTGATCAAGGAAAGCCTGAAAACAATCACCGACATGACCCGCCGCGAGCGTCTGATCTTTGCCCCGCTGGTCGTTATGACATTGCTGCTGGGCGTCTATCCGGCACTGGTGCTTGATATCATCGGTCCAAGCGTTGCAGCGCTGGTCGGTAACTATGAAACGGCTCTGGCGACCGCTGAGGCCGCCACCCAGTTTGCAGCGAATTAAGGAACAGGCACATGATTTCTGCCGATATCCAAATCCTGATGCCCGAGATCGTCCTGGCGGTTTATGCAATGATCGCCCTGATCGGGGCCGTATATACCAGCAAGGACGCGCTGGCCCCGCTGCTGACATGGGCCACGTCGGGTCTGTTCCTGCTGCTGGCCGTCTGGATTGGCATCAACGGGCAGGGGACCAATATCGCCTTTGATGGGATGTTCACTGATGACGGCTTCGCCCGCTTTGCCAAGGTGACAATCCTGCTGTCGGCGGCGGCTGTGCTGCTGATGTCAGAGGCTTACATGCAACGCCGTGGGCTGTTGCGGTTCGAATATCCGCTGCTGGTCGCGTTAGCTGTTGTCGGCATGATGGTCATGGTCAGCGCAGGCGACCTGATGGTGCTGTATATGGGGCTGGAACTGCAGTCCTTGTCGCTTTACGTGGTTGCGGCCCTGCGTCGTGACAGCGTGAAATCGACAGAGGCTGGTCTGAAATATTTCGTGCTGGGTGCGCTGTCCTCTGGTTTGCTGCTCTATGGCGCATCGCTGACCTATGGTTTCGCAGGCACCACCTTGTTCAGCGGCATCATCGAGGCGACGGCCCACCACCCATCGCTGGGCTTGCTGTTTGGGCTGGTCTTTTTGATCGCTGGTTTCGCGTTCAAGGTTTCCGCCGCGCCGTTCCATATGTGGACACCTGATGTCTATGAAGGTTCACCCACGCCGGTGACCGCCTTCTTTGCCACCGCCCCGAAAGTGGCGGCGATGGCCTTGTTTGCCCGTGTCGTACATGACGCATTCGGCGGGATCGTTGGCGAGTGGCAGCAGATCGTGGCCTTCCTATCGGTCGTGTCCATGTTTTTGGGCGGGATCGCGGCGATTGGTCAAACTGATATCAAACGCCTGATGGCCTATTCTTCGATTGCACATATGGGGTTTGCCCTGATGGGGCTGGCCGCCGGGACCGCCTTTGGCGTGCAGGCGATGCTGATCTATATGGCAATCTATGTGACGATGAATGTGGGCACCTTCGCCTTTATCCTTGGGATGGAGCGGGACGGGCGTCCGGTGACCCATATCGAAAGCCTGCGCATGTATTCCAAACGTCAGCCACTGCGGGCGTTGGCGATGCTGGTGCTGCTGTTCAGCCTTGCCGGTGTGCCCCCCATGGTTGGCTTTTTCGGCAAGTTCTACGTGTTGCGCGCCGCCTATGAGGGCGGGCTGGTCTGGCTAGCCATCGCTGGTGTAGTCGCCTCTGTCATCGGTGCGTTCTATTATCTGCGGATCGTCTACTACATGTATTTCGGCGAAGAGACCGAAGCGCTTGATGGGAAGCTGAACCCGGTGCTCTGGGCGTTCTTGATGGGATCGGCCGCTGTTATGGTACTGGGCGTCGTGAACCTGTTCGGTATTGAGCCGATGGCCGCAGTCGCGGCCGCGACGCTTGTTAACTAGCGGCGATGAGCAGGGCCATTGGCCGGAAGGCTATGGCCGTGTCGTGCTTGACAGCGTCGATAGCACAATGGCAGAGGCCGCGCGCCGCGCGGCGCTGCTGGAACGCCCGACATGGATCATGGCCCGTACCCAGACCGCCGCACGCGGGCGGCGCGGGCGCGCTTGGGTCACGCCTAATGGTAATCTGAACGCCACGCTGATCTTCAAGCCCGAAGCCTCCCCGGCAGAGGCCGCGCGCCGGTCGTTCATGGCTGCCAATGCGCTTTATGCCGCACTGTCGCTGTACGTTGATCCTGACAAGCTCTCGCAGAAATGGCCCAATGATGTGCTGCTGCGCGAACGCAAGGTCGCGGGAATTTTGCTGGAAAGCACCGGAAGCGGCCCCTTTGTCGATTGGCTGTCCATCGGGTTCGGGGTGAACCTGATCACAACGCCCAAAGGCGTGGACACGCCGCAGGTTGCTCCAACTTGTCTGACCGACGCAGGCGGTGCGCCTGTCGCACCAGAGGATTTCCTGACCAACCTTGCCGATGCCTATGCGACGCAGGAAGACAAGCTTGCCTATTTCGGGTTTGACCGCATCCGCAAGGATTGGCTTGGCAACGCCGCCCGGCTGGGCGAGGTGATTACAGCACGCACCGGGCGCGAGGACATTACCGGCGTCTTCGATACGGTGGATCAGGACGGGAACCTTGTGCTGATCACCGGCACTGGTCCACGCGCCATCGCCGCAGCCGACGTGTTTTTCTAAGGAGAGAACAGATGCTTCTGGCCATTGATTGTGGCAACACAAATACTGTGTTTTCCATCTGGGACGGCAAACAGTTCATCGCGACGTGGCGGGCCAGCACTGAATGGCAACGCACGGCGGATCAGTACTACGTTTGGCTGTCCACCCTGATGCGGTTTCAAAACCTTGATGTGACAATTGACCAGATCATCATCAGCTCTACCGTGCCGCGTGTCGTGTTCAATCTGCGGGTTCTGGCGGACCGCTATTACAATTGCCGACCTTGGGTGGTGGGCAAGTCTGATTGCCTGCTCCCGACCCCGCCGCGCGTGGATGAGGGCACACAGGTGGGCCCTGACCGGCTGGTGAATACGGCTGGTGCGTTTGATCGGCATGGGGGCAACTTGATCGTGGTGGATTTCGGCACGGCGACCACCTTTGATGTGGTGGATACAGACGGTGCCTATATCGGCGGCGTAATCGCCCCCGGTGTGAACCTGTCGCTTGAGGCACTGCACAATGCCGCCGCTGCTCTGCCCCATGTAGATATCACCAAACCGCAGCAGGTTGTGGGCACCAATACCGTCGCCTGCATGCAGTCCGGTGTATTTTGGGGTTACATCGGCCTGGTCCGTGAGATATGCGCGCGCATCAAGGGAGAGCGCGGTGTGCCAATGAAGGTGATCGCGACGGGCGGTCTAGCGCCGCTGTTTCAGCAGGCCGAGGCGCTGTTCGACGCTTTCGAAGATGATTTGACGATGCACGGCCTGACCGTCATCCACCAGTACAACAAGGAAAATACATGACTGATCGCCTGATCTATTTGCCCCTCGGAGGCGCCGGTGAGATCGGTATGAACGCCTATGTCTACGGCTATGGCGCAGCGGGCAAGGAACGGTTGATCGTGGTCGATCTGGGCGTGACCTTTCCTGATATGGATGGCACCCCCGGTGTGGACCTGATCCTGCCCGATATCGCCTGGCTGGAAGCGCGCAAAGCCCAGATTGAGGGCATCTTTATCACCCATGCGCATGAAGACCACGTCGGTGCCATCGGTCATTACTGGGAGCGTCTGGGGGCACCTGTCTATGCGCGCCCTTTCACGGCCAATATCGCCCGGCGCAAGCTGGAAGAGCAGGGGCATCCGGAAAATGTGGTCAAGGTCGTTGACCCTTATCCACATATGATCAGCTGCGGACCCTTTACAGTGTCCTACCTGCCGATCAGCCATTCCATTCCCGAAAGTGCGGGCCTGTTGATCGACAGCCCAGATGGCCGGGTCTTGCATTCGGGCGATTTCAAGATCGATGAGACGCCTGTGGTGGGTGACCCTTGGGATCAGGATCTGTGGGAAGAGGTTTCCAGAGACGGCGTGAAGGCGCTGGTCTGCGACAGCACAAACGTGTTTTCAGATGCGCCCGGTCGGTCCGAAGCTTCAATCGGGCCCGCGATCACCGAGATGATGAAGGATGCATCGGGGCTTGTCGTTGCAACGACCTTTGCATCAAATATCGCGCGGTTGAAAACGCTTGCGCTGGCGGCCAAGGATGCCGGACGCTCGGTCTGTTTGCTGGGCCGCGCTATGCGGCGTATGACCGAAGCCGCAACAGATGAAGGTATCCTGCAAGGTTTTCCCAGCACCATCTCGCCTGAGGATGCGCTGAACGTCCCGCGCGAAAACCTGATGCTTCTGGTGACCGGATCGCAGGGGGAACGCCGCGCGGCCTCTGCCCAGTTGGCGCAAGGATCGTATCTGGGGTTGAAGCTGAAGGATGGGGATACGTTCCTGTTCTCGTCCAAGGTCATTCCGGGGAATGAGCGGGGTGTGATCCGCATCATGAACCAGCTGTCAGAAATGGGTGTGGATGTGATCGACGATGCGGGTGGGAAATACCACGTGTCCGGCCACGCAAACCGTCCTGATCTGGCGCGCCTGCATGAGGTCGTGAAACCGCAGATGCTGATCCCGATGCACGGCGAACACCGACACCTGCGTGAGCATGTAAAGCTGGGTAACGCTGGCGGGCTGACGGGCATCGTTGCGGTGAACGGGATGATGATCAACCTGTCAGGAAACCAGCCGACCGTGGCCGAATATATCGATACGGGCCGCACCTATCTGGATGGCTCTGTCAAAATCGGCGCAATGGACGGGATCGTGCGTGACCGCATTCGCATGGCGTTGAACGGTCAGTTGATCGTCACCCTGATCATTGATGAAAACGACGAACCGCTGGGTGATCCCTGGGTCGAGATTAACGGTCTGCCAGAGATCGGCAATTCCAACGCCCCGCTGGTTGACGTGATCGAAGAGGACCTGAGCCAATTCCTGAACCGGGCCAATGACAAGACGCTCGCAGATGATGACAAGCTGGAAAAAGAGCTGAAAACTATCGCGCGTCGGACAGCGCAACGCGAGATCGGCAAAAAACCAGAGGTGACAGTGATTGTTAGTAGGCTGGGGTGAACGCAGCCTGATACAACGCAGGACATGGTGTTTGAGCGGGGTCTTCACCTAAATGCTTCCGGTGCGGAACCATTTGCCCTGACGGGTGTTATCTTCACAACTGCACTGATGCAGACAAACTGAGTATTGGAGATAACGATGAAAAATGTTCTGAAAACCGCCGTGCTGAGCCTGACACTTGTTGGTGGCGCATCGACTGCTTTTGCTGCTGGACATGCTGACGTTACCGCCATGACCTGCGCTGAATTCAGTGCGATGGACCTGAGCGCGCAAGACGAATCGCTCGCCGCATTGGCCGCGACCGTTGAAGGCGTTGAGCGCGAAGAATTTGAAGCCGGTGACATCGAAGTGCTGTGTAATGGCCGCGACGATGACACTATTGCCATGATTATCGAAGACGATGAAGAATAATTAATAATGTGATCTGCTACGCAAAGATCAAAAGCAAAAGGCATGTCCCTTAGGGCATGCCTTTTTTGTTATTATAGCAGAGGGGCGGTCGCGGGGTTAAAGCTTTGCCCGTTCTGAAAAGCTCATCGCGATAAAGGCAGGGGTGTCGTCGCCCATGCCCACCACATCAGGTTCGTTACGGCCACGGCCGCGTGGGCTGCGCGAGCGATCCTGACGGGGCTTTTCGTCCCGCTTTGGTCGATCTTCCTGTGCCGGCTTTTCGTCTGCCTGAGCCTCTTGCGCCTTTGGTTCCGGTTTGCGACGGGTCCGGGTGCGCTTTGGCTTTTCTTCAGCTTCGGGCGTATCGGCGGCTGGGGCCTGTGCATTATCCAGCGGGCTTTCAAGCCGAGGGATTTCCGCCGCGACCAGACGTTCCACGTCTTCCAGATTCTTGGTGTCGCGCGGATTGCAGATCATGATCGCGGTGCCGCTGCGGCCCGCGCGCCCTGTGCGCCCGATCCGGTGCACATAATCCTCGGCGTGGCTGGGCACATCGAAATTGAACACATGGGTCACAGCAGGAATGTCGAGCCCCCGCGCAGCCACGTCAGACGCTACGAGGAACCGCAGATCATTGTCGCGGAACTTATCCAATGTTTTTGTCCGATGCGACTGGTCAAGGTCGCCGTGGATCGGCGCGGCGTTGTAGCCATATTTGGTCAATGATTTCGAGACGATATCCACATCCGACTTGCGGTTGCAAAAGATGATCGCATTGGAACAGGCGTCGCCTTCGGCGTCGATCAAGGCTCGCAAAAGGGCACGTTTTTCAGTGGCTTCCTTGCGCTTGTCGGCAGATTTGAAAACGACAACGCCCTGTTTGATGTTCACATTCGTCGTCGCCGCACGGGCCACTTCGATCTTGGCCGGGGCCGAGAGGAAGGTGTTGGTGATCCGCTCAATCTCTGGTGCCATAGTGGCGCTGAAGAACAGGGTCTGGCGGGTAAACGGCGTGCGTTTAAAGATTTCTTCGATATCGGGAATGAACCCCATGTCGAGCATCCGGTCTGCTTCGTCCACCACCATAATCTTGACATCGGTCAGGATCAGTTTGCCGCGTTCCAGGTGGTCCAGCAGGCGACCGGGGGTCGCGATCAACACGTCCACGCCCTTGTCGATCAGCTGGTCCTGATCCTTGAAGCTGGTGCCACCGATCAGCAATGCCTTGGTCAGCTTGGTGTATTTGGCGTAAGCGTCGAAATTTTCGCCAACCTGTGCAGCCAATTCCCGTGTGGGCGCCAGCACGAGGGAGCGCGGCATGCGCGCCCGCGCCCGCCCCCGGCCCAGAAGTGTAATCATCGGCAGGGTAAAGCTGGCCGTCTTGCCAGTGCCGGTCTGTGCAATACCCAAAACATCCTTCCCTTCCAGCGCGGGGGGAATCGCACCTGCCTGAATGGGTGTCGGGGTTTCGTAACCGGTTTCAGCGATGGCCTTGAGAACCTTGGGATCAAGGTTCAAATCATTAAACTTCGTCATGTACGTCCTGTATCTGCGGATCGGTCCGCAAAGGTGAAAAGGACGCAAATTGCCGCGCGTCCCGAGCATCAATGGCCGATTGGCCGTGGCAGCGGATAGCGGAAATGCTGCGCTGCGTCAACCAGCGGCCCTCTCCGGCCTTGGCATCACCTTGCTTTGAGCGCCGCCTCGCGCATCAGCGCAAAGCGTCGGAATACGGTTCCATCATCGCGGTTGAGTACCTCTAACAAATGCCGCGTCAGCCGCCCTGTCGCGGGCGCGTGTTCGGCATCTCGCCAGAGCGGTGCCAGCAGATTTGCCTCCAGATCGCCTTGCAGGACAGAGAAATCCTTCATTCCTAAAGGAAGCGGTGCTTTGTTCCGATCCCTCACCCGGAACCGGTCCTGCGGCGGCAGGCCGGAAAAACTGCGTTCAGATTCGTAGATCTTCATCAGTGAGAATAGAATGTTAAGTGATTGTGCTAACTTTCTGTCGGCTTCCGTCTCCCCATGATCAGCAAAGGTGATCACTGCCGAAATCAGCCAGCGGGTTGGAAGGTGATCAAGCAGCCAGTTTTCTTCTTCGGCCCAAAGCCTGCGGAACAGCGCCGGGGCGTGATCGGGATAGGTGTGTTTGCGCAGATGTGACACCAGAAGCCCGTGTAGCAGCGCAAGCTCACTCTGCCCGTTCAGTTCGCCCAGCAACATATGCCGCTTTTTCGCCACGCGGCTTAGCCCGTCGGGCCGGGGATTGATCTGCGGCGGCAAAAGCTGCGCGGCGAGCACTTTGAAATCAACATCAGCCGGGGCAAGCTCTTCCCCCGCTTTATGGGTCAGCAATGACCGCCGTTTTTGATATTGCGGCAGCAGGGCACGCACCCCGCCGGGGAAGGTTTCATCTGGGTCAGGCATGGCACACCTTTGCTGGGCTTTGGCAGAGTATTGCGTCGGTGGTCCGGGCTTACAAGGCGCTGGGATTGATCTGCGGGTGGTAACCCGCGCGCAGCACGGCGACGATCGGGGCAGGGGTCAGCACACAGGCTTCACCCGATGCAGGTCTCGTTAACGGAGCGTGATAGCCTTCGGGACTGAAGGCAAACAGGTGGCGACCCCGGACTAGATGCGGTTGATCGCGATGTTCGATCAATGTGCCATCAGGTAATGTTGCAATGGGCGCAGCGTGTCGGTGCTGCTTACGGCTGCCGGGCACGATGCGGGCCTGATGTAGTTGCCGGTCCATCTTGGGCGCTTTGGCAGGCGTGCCTGTTGCTTTCGCCCACAATTGCTGAAACCGCTGATAGGCCTTGCGCCTGCAATAGCCGCAAGGCCTGTGACCAGCGGCCAGGGCGACAGCCTCGTCCAGAAAGAACAGCTCGGTCCACTTGCGTCCGGTCATGACCTGCCGCTTGCGCCCTTGCCAATCCAACGTACAGCAGATCCAAGCCTGGTGTGACCAGCGCGATGCGCCAAGGGTCTGATCGTCGCGATGAATAATCCCGCGATTGCCGGTCAGCGTCCCACGGGCGGGGATGGCGACAATCTCTCCGGTTGGCAGGACGCGGTTTTGCAAGGGCATAGGGCAAGCCTACAACGGTTAAGCAAAAACTTGGAATACCTCATATCACCTGTCCCGCCTGCGCCAGATGCGAATTGCGTCAACCCACGTCCAGTACCCGCTGAAATAACGCGCCGGGGACCGTGCCATGATAGCGACCGCGCCGCCCTTGCACGCGGATTGGCAACCCTGTTACCGCAGCCGCGTGAAAAGCAGCCTCGCTCAAATGGATTACGCCCACTTCGGCCCGCTGGCACCCGTCGATACAATGCGACCATAGCGTGTCATGTTTTTGATAGTGCAGCCGGATATCGCCGGAATACATGGTCTCGACCATCGGCCCATTCGGCACCCGGCGGCGGATATTGGTGAGCACCCCATAGGCCCGCTGTCCGCCGCGCGTGATAATCACCGGGCGCACCGTCATGATCGCTTTCCTATCGCGAAAAACCTCGTGCTCTGGCGTGACGAATTCGTTGAAATCCGTCCAGTCATCATAGTGCGTGATGACATCATTGCCCGGCGTACAGGCGGCCAGTGCAAGGCTTAGGAAGAGACTGCGGTATAACATGGCGCAGCCTTGCGCGGCGAAGGTTAATAAAACCTTACGCGAGCAAAGCAGAGCGCGCCGTCACACCATCATTTCCTTTGTCGCGCTCAACGTCACATCCGGATAATCCCGGCCGACCCGGTCAATATCCCATTGCAGCCGCGTCAGATACACCACGTCACCGTCATTATCTTCGGCGATATGCTGTTTATTGGCGGCAGCAAATTTTTCGACCGCGTCTTTGGCCCCGTGCACCCAGCGGGCAGAGGTGAATTGCGACGCCTCAAACCGGACAGGCAGGCCGTATTCCATCTCGATCCGGCTGGCGAGCACCTCAAACTGCAATGCACCTACTACGCCCACGATGAACCCGGACCCAAAGGTCGGTTTGAACACTTTGGCGGCGCCTTCTTCGGCGAATTGCATCAGGGCTTTTTCCAGATGCTTGGCCTTCATCGGGTCGCCCGCGCGGCAGGCCTGCAACAGTTCCGGCGCAAAGGATGGTATGCCGCTGACCCGGATCGCTTCGCCTTCGGTCAGGGTGTCGCCGATGCGGAGCTGGCCGTGATTGGGGATGCCGATAATATCGCCTGCCCAGGCCTCTTCAGCCAATTCACGGTCGGCGGCCAGAAACAGCACCGGGTTGGTGATCGCCATCTGCTTTTTCGACCGCACATGGGTCAGCTTCATGCCACGTTCAAAATGACCCGACGCAAGGCGCACAAACGCCACCCGGTCGCGGTGTTTCGGATCCATATTGGCCTGCACCTTGAACACAAATCCCGCAACCTTGGATTCTTCCGGCGCAATATTGCGCGGCTGCGCTGTTTGGACCTGCGGTTCGGGGCCATAGGTCGCCAGCCCGTCCATCAGCTCCTTCACCCCAAACGAATTGATGGCAGAGCCGAACCAAATCGGCGTCATCGATCCGTTCAGCACGCTTTCATGATCAAGCTTTGGCAGCAGCTCCTTGGCCATCTCGATCTCTTCAAGGAACTTTTCCAGTAGATGGGCAGGCACATTTTCGGCCAGTTTGGGGTCGTCCAGACCGCTGATCGCGATGCTTTCGGCGACCTTGTTCCGGTCGGCGCGATCCATCAGCTCCAGCCGGTCGCGTAGAATGTCATAGGTGCCCATGAATTCGCGGCCCACCCCGATGGGCCAGGCGGCGGGCGTCACGTCAATCGCCAGATTTTCTTGAATTTCGTCAATGATTTCGAACGTATCGCGGCTTTCGCGGTCCATCTTGTTGCAAAACGTCAAGATCGGCAGGTCGCGCAGGCGGCAGACCTCAAAGAGTTTCTGTGTTTGGCTTTCCACACCCTTTGCCCCGTCAATCACCATCACCGCCGCATCCACGGCTGTCAGCGTGCGATAGGTGTCCTCGGAAAAATCCGAGTGGCCGGGCGTGTCGACCAGATTGAACCGGTATTTTTCGAAATCAAACGACATAGCCGACGCGCTGACCGAAATCCCCCGGTCCTTTTCCATCTGCATAAAGTCCGACCGGGTACGCCGTGCCTCGCCCTTGGCGCGCACCTGACCCGCCATCTGGATCGCGCCACCATACAGCAGGAATTTTTCGGTCAGTGTCGTCTTGCCCGCATCCGGGTGCGAGATGATCGCAAAGGTGCGGCGACGGGCGATTTCAGCAGGGAGTGCGGGGCGATTTGTCATGCGCGCTGATGTATGCGCTTGCCCGGCAAAGAGCAATGGACGCCGCAACTGTGCATTCAATTGGCTCATCAGGACCGGATTAACCAATAATTGGGTTTCCGGGGTTAGCAAGGCTTCGAGAACCCTAGTGTTCGGAGGTCAGATGCGCAGAGTATTCTATATCGCCGTGTTTCTGCTGGCCGCTTGCGGCGGTGGCGGTGGCAGTGGCGGGACCGGTGGCAGCGGGATGGACCCGCGCTTGGGTCGTCTGGATGTTTACGAATCGCAGCGGATGCGCGTGCTGGGTGATCCCGACGCAGGCGCGACGGGCATGGCGCCAACACCTGACGCTGCCATGCCAGACGTGGGCAGCGCGACCTTTGATGGTTTTGTCATTATGCAGGTCGAACCCACCGGCAGCATATTGGGGCTGGTGGGCGATGCAACGGTAACGGTCGGTTTTGGCGCTGCGGCGATCAGCGGCCGCATGGATAATTTCTTTGGCAGGGAAACCGGCGGCGATATTGCAAATTACTCCGGCACGATCAGCATCGATGGCGGCACAATCGGCGTGGCACAGGCGAATGCGGTGACTTTGGATTATGGCGGTGTGCTTAGCGGGCCGGGTGATACGCTGGTTGTCGGGGGGACGATGGACGGGGCGTTTCTGGGAAATCCAATTGGAGCGCTATCTGCGGTCGATCCGGAGGTGGGGGCGACACGCAACGGCGCGCCCACAGACGGGACGCTTGTGTTGATTGGGGAAACACCGGGCGTCGTGCCCCCTTAAGTTGCCGTTAACCGTGTATGACCCATCCTGTGCATATGTTGCGTGCGCTGATAGCCCTGATGTGTCTGACTGCCTGTGGCGGAGGTGGCACTGATAACCCGTCAAACTTGAGCGACTTCAAGGACCTGCACGACGAGGTTTCCGCGCTGCCAGACATGCCTTTTGTGCAACTTCCGACAGGCGGCACGGTCAGCTACGTGGGGCTGGTCCGGCTTGATCTGCCATTGGGTGCGACACCGGCGACCCCTTATATCGGTGATCTGGCGCTGACTGTTGCATTTGATGCTGGCGCATTACCGGTGCTGGGCGATATCCGAAATCTGCAAAGCAACAGCGGCAATGCGCTTGGCGGGGTATTGCAGGTTAGTGATGGTGTGCTGCATCCCACCGCCATGCCGGACATTGATTACCAGTTTGACGCCTAGCTTAGTGGGGCACTGACGGATGACGGCACAGGCTACATGTTGGATGGGACGCTTGCAGGGGATTTTCGGGGGCAGGAGGGCGCGGGCATGACCGGGGTCATCTTTGGCGATATCAGCACCGGGGTCACCGTGGATGTGTTCGATGGGGCTTTTGCCGCGACAACCGCGCCTTAACCCTGCGACGCGCGGCGCAGCAGTGCGGCGGCTTTGGCTGAGGCGATCAACTGGTCCTGTACTTCGTAATCCAAATGCGGCTGATGGCCATGATCGGTTTGTGTGGCACCTTCCGGCAGGGCGGGTCGGGTACGGGGATCAATGAGATGCGATTCCGCAGAAATACCTTCTGCATAGATAATGTGATGATGGTCAAAGATCAGCTGGAAATAGTCAATGAACCCGCCGCTGCGCCGGGTCACCGTTGTGCCGTTGATCAAATGCCGGGCCTTGATCAGTACTTCGGCGCGACCAATCCCGATACGGTCCTCGCGCTGGTAAACAAAGATTCGGTGATCGGGGCGGATGACCAGATCATCCTCATTATGCAGCGCGCCCTTGGCGATCACGACCGGGGCAAAGATCCCATTTGCGCGCATTGTGGTCTGCCCAATCCAACGGATCGGCTGCGTGCCTGCGTCGCGCGTCAGGATCAGGTCACCGACCTTGAGCGTCTCAATCGGCACCATGCGCCCGTCTGACAGGGTAATATGCGTGCCGCGCGCGAAAGAGCCGCAGGCGGCCTCGGCAAAGCGGCGGGTGGCGGCGTGCCGTTCGACCCCGATCAGACGGTAATCGGCGTCAGGGGAAAGCTCTCCCAATGGCAGGAAAAAAATTGCGGCAGCCAGACCATCGGCAACTTCGACCAAGATCAACACCTCATGGGTGCTGCCGTCGGGACCCATCAGGGTCAGGCAGCTATCCAGATGAACGATATTGCCCACATCGTCCGCCCGGTGCAGGCTATTGTTTTCACGTAACAAACCAAGCTCTTGCGTCATGGCACCGGCGCGCAGGTGATAGACATCATCCAGCATCAGATCATCGGCGAAAGAGATCGGGTCACCCGGTCCGGCCCCCTCTGTCACGACAAGGGTCTCGGCTGGAAAGACATCAATGGTCATGGCGTTCGTGCGCATAGTTCGCACTTACACGTTGGCCGCCCGCCCGCCAAGTCCTGCGCGGCAATTGCCGAAGTTATGGCGCGGTGCTAGGTCCTTTGATGAAACAAATCGGGAGAACGGGTCATGGATCTTGGCATCACAGGAAAACGCGCGCTGGTCTGCGCATCGTCAAAAGGGCTGGGGCGCGGCTGTGCCGAGGCTTTGGCAGGGGCAGGCGTCAATCTGGTCCTGAACGGACGCGGTGCAGATGCGCTGGAAGCCACGGCAGAAGAAATTCGCAGCACCTACGGGGTAGAGGTCACCACCGTCGCCGCCGATGTTGCCCTGAACGATGGCCGCGCCGCATTGCTGGACGCTGCGGGCAATGTCGATATTCTTGTGAATAACGCAGGCGGCCCGCCTCCGGGTCTGTGGTCGGACTGGGAACGTGATGATTTTATCAAGGCGCTGGATGCCAACATGCTGGCCCCCATTGCACTAATGAAGGCGCTGATGCCTGCGATGATTGATCAGGGCTGGGGCCGGGTGGTCAACATCACCTCTGGCTCGGTCAAGGCACCGATCCCGCAACTGGGTCTGTCGAATTCAGCCCGTGCGGGTCTGACAGGATATGTCGCCGGTACCTCGCGTCAGGTCGCCCAATATGGCGTGAACGTGAACAACCTGCTGCCGGGTATCCATGCGACTGACCGTGCGATTAGCCTTGATACCGGGGTAGCCAAGGCGCAGGGTATCGATATGGATGCCGCGAAAAAACAACGTGAGGCAACAATTCCCGCCCGCCGCTATGGTACGCGGCAGGAGTTTGGCGCGATGTGCGCCTTCCTGTGCTCGCAGCATGCCGGGTTCATTGTCGGCCAGAATATCGTACTGGATGGCGGCGCGATCAACGCGACAATCTGATGGCGGACCGGTTCAGCCTGAAGGATCACTTGTTTAACGCCGAAACGGTCGCCCAGCTGGGCGGTCATTTTGAAATGGCAGGGGTGTTTCGGGCGGATCCATTCGTACAGGACGTCATGGCACAGATGCCCGCGCTGGAACTGATGGCGCGGGTGCAAATGATTGCAGAGGTGCTGACAGCACATCTGCCGCCGGAATTTCCAGCAGCGGCAGATGCGATCACGGCAGCCCTGCCGCCGCCGCTTGATCCCACCCTGTCGGACGATGATTTCGGCCATTTCATTTACGCACCGCTGGGCGTCTATGTGGAAAAGCATGGGGTCGCGGATCACCGCGACCGCAGCCTTGATTTGCTGGAACAGATCACGCAGCGCTTTTCGATGGAATTTGCTATCCGTGCTTTTCTGAACCACTGGCCCGATGCCACGCTGGAACGGATGCAAAATTGGGTGGGGCACGACCACTATCATGTGCGACGATTGGTGAGCGAGGGCACGCGGCCCAAACTGCCTTGGGGCAAGGCAGTGCGGCTTGAGGCCGCACAAACATTGCCCTTGCTGGATCAACTGCATGGCGACCCGACGCGCTTTGTCACCCGGTCTGTGGCCAATCACTTGAACGACATCGCTCGCACCGACCCGGATGCCGTGATCACCCGGTTGCAGGGATGGCAGAAGGCCGACGCGCAATCGTCAAAGGAACTGACATGGATGCGCAAGCACGCGCTGCGCAACCTGATCAAAGCAGGCCATGCAGGAGCGATGTTGCATCTGGGCTATCGGCCCGATCTGCCGGTTGAACTGATAGATTTCACAATCACACCTGCGACCATCCCGCGCGGGGGAACGGCCGTGATCGCAGTGACGCTGACCACCGTCACGGATGCGCCGCTGATCGTCGATTATGTGATCGACTTCGTCAAAGCGAATGGCAAGACAGCCCCGAAAGTCTTTAAATTAAAGGTGCTGGATGCCAAAGCGGGCAAGCCGCTGGTGCTGAAAAAGAAACAAGTCTTCAAGGATAATGCGACGACCTTCACCCTGCACCCCGGCGCACACATGCTGCATGTGCAGATGAACGGGCGCATTATCGGATCGCAAGGGTTCATCCTGACCTGACTTGCCCTTGCCGCCATCCATTGCTAGTTGCGCAATAGCCAATGGTTTTAGTCAGGTGCTCATGCAGCCGCCACGTCTTCAGATTAGCAATATCGTCAAAGAGTTTGGTGGTCGGCGCGTTGTGGATGATGTCAGTTTGACTGTCAGTCCCGGTCAGGTCACCTGTCTGCTTGGTCCCTCGGGCTGCGGCAAGTCGACGACATTGCGGATCGTTGCTGGCGTCGAAATGCAAGGCAGCGGCACGATCCATGTGGATGGCGCGCTGGTCTGCGACACGGTTTATCGGGTGCCACCCGAAGGGCGCGGTATCGGGCTGATGTTTCAGGATTTTGCGCTGTTTCCGCATCTGACGGTTGGCAAGAACGTCGCCTTTGGCCTGAAAGGCCGTGACAGCAAAACCCGCGTTCATGATCTGCTGGACAAGGTGGGCATGTCGCGGTTCGTTGATGAATATCCGCAGCAATTGTCGGGCGGCGAACAGCAACGCGTGGCACTGGCCCGCGCATTGGCACCCCGGCCGCGTATCATGCTGATGGATGAACCCTTTTCTGGCCTTGATGACCGGCTGCGTGATGACATCCGGGACGAGACACTGGATGTGCTGAAAAGCGAAGGGACGGCGGTGCTTTTGGTGACGCATGAACCGGGCGAGGCGATGCGCATGGCCGATGAAATTGCGCTGATGCGCGATGGCCGGATCGTCCAGCAGGGTGCCCCCTACAATATCTACAATGCCCCGAAAGACCGCGCCGCCGCTGCGTTTTTCAGTGATATCAACGTGATCAGCGGTCGGGTGCAGGGTGCGCTGACTGACACACCCTTTGGTCAGTTTCTGGCCCCCGGTGTACCCGACGGGACAGAGGTCGATATTGTGATCCGTCCGCAACATATCAAGATCGACTTTGATCGCGACGGGCGCGGGCCCAATCCGACGCCAGAAGATGGCAGCGCAGCACGTGGCACCGTGCAGCGCGCGCGGTTCATGGGGGCGTCAAGCTTGGTAGAACTTCGGATGGATTTTGACGGCTCAATCCTGCGCGCAACAGTGCCATCTGTTTTTCTGCCGCAGCCGGGCACACCGCTTTGGCTGATGCTGCGGCGCGACCGGTGTTTTGTTTTCCCCCAGTCTTAAGACCGGGGGAAGGGGTGCAAGTTTCAGGTTTCTTCATCTTGCGTTGAAAGATAAATCTCGCCTGCTTCGCGGAATTTTTGGGCCATCGCATCCATGCCCTCTTTCTGCGCCTCGGCGCGGATATCGTGGCTGATCCGCATGGAACAGAATTTCGGCCCGCACATGGAACAGAAATGGGCGACCTTATGCGCCTCTTTCGGTAGGGTCTGATCGTGGAAATCGCGGGCCGTGTCGGGGTCAAGTGACAGGTTGAACTGATCCTCCCAGCGGAATTCGAACCGTGCCCGGCTGAGCGCGTCATCGCGCCGCTGCGCGCCTGGCAATCCTTTGGCCAAATCGGCGGCATGGGCGGCAATTTTATAGGTGATGACACCGGTTTTCACATCATCCCGGTCAGGAAGCCCCAGATGTTCCTTCGGTGTGACATAGCAAAGCATGGCGCAGCCAAACCAGCCGATCATCGCTGCCCCGATCCCACTGGTGATATGGTCGTAGCCCGGCGCGATATCGGTGGTGAGTGGCCCGAGCGTATAAAACGGTGCCTCTTGGCAGCATTCCAACTGCTTATCCATGTTCTCTTTGATCTTGTGCATGGCCACATGGCCGGGCCCTTCGATCATGACCTGACAATCTTTCGCCCATGCGATCTGTGTCAGCTCGCCCAGCGTTTCCAATTCGGCAAATTGTGCGGCGTCATTGGCATCGGCGATAGAGCCGGGGCGCAGCCCGTCGCCAAGCGAGAAACTGACATCATAGGCGCGGCAGATGTCGCAGATTTCCGCGAAGTGTTCATAGAGAAAGCTTTCTCGGTGATGATGCAGGCACCATTTGGCCATGATAGATCCACCGCGCGAGACGATCCCGGTAACGCGGTCCACCGTCATCGGCACCATATGCAGGCGCACACCGGCATGAATGGTGAAGTAGTCGACCCCTTGTTCGGCCTGTTCGATCAGTGTGTCGCGAAAGACCTCCCATGTCAGGTCCTCGGCGATGCCATTTACCTTTTCGAGGGCCTGATAAATCGGAACCGTGCCGATGGGGACCGGGCTGTTGCGTATGATCCATTCGCGGGTGTTATGAATGTTGCGCCCGGTGGACAGGTCCATCACCGTATCGGCGCCCCAGCGGATCGACCAGACGAGCTTGTCTACTTCTTCTTCCATTGAAGAGCTCACAGCAGAGGTGCCCATATTGGCATTGATCTTCACCAGAAAATTGCGCCCGATGATCATCGGTTCTAGTTCGGGGTGGTTGATATTTGCCGGAATGATCGCCCGGCCTGCCGCGATTTCAGACCGCACGAATTCCGGTGTCACGTAATCGGGGATATTGGCCCCCCAATCATTCCCATCGCGCGGGGCGGGGGTGTTCTCGCGCAGTTGGTTTTCGCGGATTGCGACAAATTCCATTTCGGGTGTGATGATCCCTGCGCGGGCATAGGCCAGTTGGGTCACAGGTGCATCGCCGGTGGCGCGCAGCGGTTGCGCTTTGATCGGGAACGCGGGGGTTAGCTGGCTTTCGGCGGCAAAGCCGTTATCAGCTGCTGTGACCCTGCGCCCGGCATAGGCGGCCACATCGCCACGCGCGCTGATCCATGTGCTGCGCAAATGTGGCAGACCTTTTGCGATATCGGTCACGATGTCCGGGTCGGTATAGGGGCCAGAGCTGTCATAGACGACCAGCGGTGGTTCCCCGGCTGTGGGGTGCAGGGCAATTTCGCGCATGGGCACTTGCAGATCTGGGTGCAGCGCGCCGCTGACATGGATCTTGCGCGCAGCAGGCAGCCCGCCTGTGGTGATCTTTGGGGTGGGGATGTTCATTTTGGTGCTCCTCAAGCTGGCAATGATGAAGGACACCAGATGACGCGGAGAGGAGGCAAAGGTGCCAAGAAACGGGCAACCTTTATGTCAGGAGACGCGATAAGCCAGACCAAGCCCCGGCAGTGCGATCCAAGCTTCCTACGCCAGTATCAACTGGGTCAGGTTCAAAGGGTCGCGTCACCGGGATTTCTCCCTATCTGCCTCTCAGTCCCTTGGGCGGGACTCCCCTGCGTAAGCCAAGATGTAGCGGGTGATTTGTGGCGTGGCAAGCTGTGTCCGGGCGTGCCGGGGGCGCTAATGCCGCCGTGCGGTAGCTGCGATGTTCCGGCCCGTAAGGTGGATCCGGATCCACCTTACTTTATGCGTCCGTTCCGCCCGCCACGTCGCCGGGTAATCTGTTTCTTGCGTGCGGGTAATTCTGCCATCACTTCCTGCCGCGCGTCAGGTGTCATACGCGACCACGCGCTGATTTCGTCGATGCTGCGCAGGCAGCCGGTGCAGAGCCGGCTCTTGGGTTCAATGACGCAAATCTTGATGCAAGGGCTTTCGATCTCGGCCCGCGACCAGATATGATCTGTGTTTTCAGATTTGCTCACAATGTGCCCTTCATATGGACTAACCGGTCCAGCAACCCTTGCAGAATATACCCAGCCGCCACATGATCAATGACCTCCCCGCGACGCTTTCGCGAGGTATCCGCCTCTAGCAGCGCGCGCTCCGCCGCCACGGTGGACAGCCGTTCATCCCAAAAGGTGATCGGCAGCGGCGTCAGCTTTTCAAGGTTCCGCGCAAAGGCGCGCGTCGCTTGGCTGCGCGGCCCTTCAGAGCCATCCATATTGCGCGGCAGACCCAGCACCAGCCCGTGCACCAGCCGCGCGGTTGTCAGTTCCAGCAGCTTGGCAGCGTCCAGCGTGAACTTCTTGCGCTTGATTGTCGTGACCGGGGTCGCGATGCCGCGCATATTGTCCGAGATGGCAACGCCAATGGTCACGGTGCCCAGATCAAGCCCGGCAATGGCACCAAGTGGGGGCAACTGTGCGGCAAATTCTTCTGGCGTTTGTAGGATCATTGTCGCACCCCTGCTGCATCGGCGGCCGCCGTCAACACATCCATCGCCTCTGTGCTTGCGCCAAAAACGCCGCGTGCTTCGGCCCAGACCGCGCCTGCGGCCTCTTGATCGCCCAGTACGCCATAGGCCCGGATCAGCCGTGCCCAATCGGCGGCTGTGCCGCCTTCTGTCGCCAACCGGTCGGCCAGCCCGGCGACCATCATGCCGATCATTTGCTGGCGTTCTTCTGCGGTCATATTTTCCGCATTGGCGATATCCGCAGCAGAAGGCCCGCGGATGTCGGGCAGCGTATAGTCGATCCCGGCCCGATAGGCCGCGTCTTCGATCTGTGCGCGGGCAGATGCGACGTGAAAGCTTTGCGGATCACCGCTCTCTGCCATGCCCCGCCACATGCGATAGGCAATGTCGGGCCGGTCGGTTTGGTTGTAAAGCATACCCAGATAATAGCGGGCGGCAGTGTTGTTTTCATCTGTGTTCAGCATCTGATTGATCAGCGCTTCGGCCTCAGGTGACACGAAACCACCTGCGGCGACCACTAGTAGATCAAGCAGGCGCTGCCTGTCCGCCGTGCCAGCGTCATCCCCCTTGATTTCTATAACTCGCTTTTGTGCGCGAGCGGCACCGGCATAGTTGCGCAACTCGACCTCGTGAAAGGCAAGGCGCGACCACGCTTCTATATCATCGGGCCGGGTTGGTGCGATGGTGCGAAGCTGTGCTACGGCGGCGCTGTATTCCTCAGGCACATCTGTGGGGGGCGGGGTAGGGGCGGCGGCCTCTAGCGCGGCTTGTGACGGGCGGTTTTTGCGCATCGCGTCGGACGCGTCCAGACGCGCCTGCAATGGCAGATCACCATAGCCGGGCGCGCCGAGCGCGTAATAGGTGCCAAAACTTATGCCCAGCACCAGCAGCGTGATTAAGATTGAAGATCGCATCGCAGGGCCGTTTTGGGCAGTGGGGGCGGTGGCTTTGCTTGCAGCCAATAAACGGCGCGCGACCTCGGTCCTTGCTTGCTCGGCCTCTTCTGCTGCTAAAACCTCGCGCGCGACATCGCGGTCGATTTCGGCCAGCTGGGCTTTGTATAGCGCGACATCGGGGTTTTCGGGCACTGCTTGGACCGGGCGCAGTAGCGGGCGGATGACAAGGGCTGCCACCATGAAGGTCAGAACAAGGCAGACAAGCCAGAAAATCATGGGTTTTCCCGTTTAGATCCTGGTCAGACATAGCGGTGCCTGTGGGTTGTGAAAACCCCCTGCGACGCAATGCCATTTCCAACCGTGGGACCATGTCGTAAAAGATCAGCCAGACGCCGCTGGCAGTCTCCTGCACAGACTGCGAAACAGACAGAAACGGGATAAGTTCACCCACCCACACGGGGATTCGCGCATGAAACGTTATTCCGCCTTTGCTGTAGCACGCGAAGCATTGCGCTATCACACCGGGTGGGGGCGCGCCTGGGCCAAGCGTGCGCCAAAGAAAAAATACGATGTGATCATCGTTGGCGCCGGCGGGCACGGGCTAGCCACGGCCTATTATCTGGGCAAGAATTTCGGCATAACCAATGTCGCGATCTTGGAAAAAGGCTGGCTGGGCGGCGGCAATACCGGCCGCAACACCACGATTATTCGGTCGAACTATCTGCAGGACCCCTCTGCCGCGCTTTATGAAAAGGCCCGCAGCCTGTACGAAACGATGAGCCAGGACCTGAACTATAACGTCATGTTCAGCCCGCGCGGTGTCATCATGCTCGCCCAGACCCAGCATGAGGTGCGGGGATATAAACGCACCGCCCATGCGAATGCTTTGCAGGGTGTGCAAACCGAATGGATCGGCCCGGATCGGGTCAAAGAGCTTTGCCCGATCATGAATATCAGTGGCCCACGCTATCCTGTGCTGGGTGGGCTGTGGCAAGCGCGCGGCGGCACGGCCCGCCATGATGCGGTGGCCTGGGGCTATGCCCGCGCTTGTTCCGATATGGGCATGGATGTGATCCAGCAATGCGAGGTCACAGGTATTCGGCAACAGGGCGGCAAGATCCACGGCGTGGACACTTCGCAAGGCCCGATTGATTGCGACAAGCTGGGGATCGTCGTGGCCGGGCATTCCGGCGTGCTGTCCCAGATGGCGGGTTTTCGTTTGCCACTGGAAAGCGTGGCGTTGCAGGCATTGGTGTCAGAGCCGATCAAGCCTTGCATGGATGTGGTTGTCATGGCCAACACCGTCCACGGCTACATGTCACAATCCGACAAGGGCGAGATGGTGATCGGCGGCGGCACTGATGGGTATAACAACTATACCCAGCGCGGCTCTTTCCATCATATCGAGGAAACCGTGCGCGCATTGGTCGAGACCTTCCCGATGATTTCGCGGCTGAAAATGCTGCGGCAATGGGGCGGGATTGTGGATGTGACCGGTGATCGCTCACCGATCCTATCAAAAACGCCTGTCGATGGTGTTTTCGTCAATTGTGGTTGGGGCACCGGTGGTTTCAAGGCGATCCCCGGCTCTGGCTGGGCCATGGCCGAGCTGATGGCCAAGGGACATTCGCCGCTGACCGACGCATTCAGCATGAACCGTTTCCGCGAGGGCAGATTCATCGACGAAAGCGTCGCCGCCGGGGTGGCACATTGATGCATTTGGACAAGACAGGCAGGTCATTCGCGATACCCGCCGGACATGAACGCCTGCAATTCGCGTACGATCATCTGTTCATCGTAACCAGGATAGTCAGATGTATCGCTTCCATCATCAAAGGGATGACCGAACAAACGTTGTGCGATCATATAGATGATCGCAGTTGTCAGTATCCCGCCAATTATAAGCAAAATAAGTTCCATAGGTGCAACTTACAGGCGCTATCGCGGCATGTGGAATCCTCGACCAACGGGGGGCTGAAATCGGCGGAATTTGCCTCAATTTCTGGAAATGTGGCGGGGAATTCCGCTTATTCCCGTTTCACAATAAAGCTTGTAGGCGTCGTATCACGCTTGTTTGTATCGCTGTCTTGCGCAGTACAATACCCTGAAACTAAAGGTCCATCATGCTGATTTTAAACTGCCCCTATTGCGGCATGGATGTCGATGAAACCGATCTGCACGCCGGTGGTCAGGCGCATTTGAAGCGCGAAGGTCCGGGATCCGACGATACGGCGTTTGAGGATTACCTGTTTATGCGCGAGAACCCCAAGGGAGTTCATTTTGAACGCTGGCGACATGTCTATGGCTGTGGCAAGTGGTTCCATGCTGCCCGCTGCACCAACACGCTAGAGGTGTTTGGCACCTATTCAGCCCAAACGCTGGAGCCGCCGCAGGCGATACGCGATGCGATCTCTGAAAAACGTCCCGGCTGGTCATGGGGGACACTGAAATGAGCACCCGTCTGTCCGGTCAAGGCCGTCTGATCAATGAAAACAATGCCTTGTCATTCAGTTTTAACGGTAAGCAATTTCGCGGGTTCGAAGGCGACACGCTCGCCTCGGCGCTACTGGCTAATGGTCAGAAGCTGGTGGGCCGTTCGTTCAAGTATCATCGCCCCCGTGGTGTTGTCGCCTCTGGCGCGGAAGAGCCGAACGGGCTGGTCAATCTGGGCAAAGACAGCCAGTTTGAGCCGAACCAGCGCATCACGACCACGGAATTATTCGACGGTCTGACCGCTACTTCGCAGAATCACTGGCCTAGTCTGGAATTCGATGTGGGCGCGATCAACGCTGCCTTGTCCCGCTTTCTGCCTGCCGGGTTCTACTACAAGATGTTCATGTATCCGCGTGCGTTCTGGAAGCATGTCTACGAACCCATCATCCGCCAGTCTGCCGGTCTGGGCAAAGCCCCCAAAAACCGTGACTCCGATACTTATGAGCATTTCAATGCGCAGGTTGATGTGCTGGTCGTGGGTGGCGGGGTTGCAGGGCTTGCCGCAGCGCAGGCTGCGGCCGAGCGTGGTGCACGTGTTCTGCTGATCGAACAGAGCGCCCATTGGGGTGGCCGCGCGATGGTGGATCAGCCCGAAATCGAAGGGATGAAGGCCGAAGAATGGGTCGCTGAGACCGTGCAAGCGCTTGAGAATATGCCAAATGTTGATCTGCGTCTGCGCTGCATGGGGGCAGGTGTTTATGATCACGGCTACGCGTTGGCCTATGAACGGCTGCGCGATCACGCCCCCGATGCCGAAGGCCCGCGTCACCGGCTGTGGCGCATCCGCGCGCGCCAGATTGTGACTGCGACAGGTGCGATTGAACGGCCCTTGTCCTTTGCAGGCAATGATATTCCGGGTGTTCTGTTGGCGGCTGCGGTGCGGGATTACGTGGTGAATTACGGTGTGTCGATTGGTGACCGCACGGTGGTTGTGACCAATAATGATGATGCCTATCGCACTGCGATTACCTTGAAAGAGGCCGGGCTGGATGTGCCTGCCATTATCGATGCCCGCAATGCGCCCGAAGGGGCTTTGATTGATCAGGCCCGCGCGCTGGGCATCCGGGTGGAGACAGGCAAGGGCATCGCCAAAGTCAAAGGCGGCAAGCAGGTCACCGGCGTGGCGATCTGCGCGCAGGCGGGCGAGGGCGCACCGCTGGAAGAAATCGCCTGTGATTGTGTGGCTATGTCCGGCGGCTGGTCCCCTGTAGTGCACCTGTGGTCACATTGTGGTGGCAAGCTGATCTGGGACGACACACAGGCGATGTTCCGGCCTGATCATGACCGTCCCCCGACCGGGGCGGCGGGCGCTGGTTTTGTGACGGCGGCAGGAACCGCGAATGGGCATTTGTTCACCGCCGAGGCAATCGGCGATGGCTGGGCCGCAGGTCGTGCGGCTGCCAAGGCGTCAGGCCATATGAAACGCGGCGGGCAGGCCCCGTTGGGACATGACGTCGAAGAAGGGCCGATTGCGCCAGTCTGGTTGATGCCGCAGGGCGCCAGCCGCGCGCTGCGGTCCAAGGCTTGGCTGGATTTCCAGAATGACGTGAAAGTCTCTGACGTACAGTTGGCCGCGCAGGAAGGGTTCGAAAGCGTCGAACATGCCAAACGTTACACCACGCTGGGCATGGCGACGGATCAGGGGAAGTTGAGCAATATCAATGGTCTTGCCGTGCTGTCCAATGCGCTGAACGATGCGATCCCGAATGTGGGCACCACCACCTTCCGCCCGCCCTATACGCCGATTTCCATGGCCTCGATTGCGGGCGTGGCGCGGGACGATCTATTTCAGCCGGTCCGTAAAACCCCGATGTCCGACTGGGCGAATGAAAATGGGGCGGACAACGAACCCGTGGGGCAGTGGCGCAGGCCCTATGCCTATGTTCGTACAGGTGAAACTGTAGAGGATGCAGTGAACCGCGAGGTGAAGAATGCCCGCGAGAACCTTGGGCTGCTGGATGCCTCTACCCTTGGTAAGCTGATCGTCAAAGGGCCGGATGCGGGCAAGTTTCTGGACATGATGTATACCAACATGATGTCGACCCTCCCGGTTGGAAAATGCCGCTATGGGTTGATGTGCTCTGAAAACGGTTTTCTGATGGATGATGGTGTTGTGGTCCGCATGGCCGAAGATACCTGGCTTTGCCACACCACCACTGGCGGGGCGGAACGCATTCACGCCCATATGGAAGACTGGCTGCAATGCGAATGGTGGGACTGGAAGGTCTATGTCGCCAATGTGACCGAACAATTCGCCCAGATTGCTGTGGTCGGTCCCAATGCCCGCAAGGTTTTGCAAAAGCTGGGTGGTATGGACCTATCGGCTGAGGCATTGCCATTCATGCAATGGGCTGAAGGCAAAATAGGCGGGTTTGATGCGCGGGTTTTCCGGATTTCGTTCTCGGGCGAGCTTAGCTACGAGGTCGCCGTACCTGCCGGGCAAGGCCGAGCCTTTTGGGATGGGCTGTTACAGACTGGCGAAGAATTCGGTGTGATGCCTTACGGGACAGAGGCGTTGCATATCATGCGGGCCGAAAAGGGGTTCATCATGATCGGGGACGAAACCGATGGCACGGTGATCCCGCAGGATCTGAACCTGCAATGGGCATTGTCCAAAAAGAAAGAGGATTATCTGGGCAAACGGGCGCATCTGCGCAGCCATATGGCCGACCCGGACCGCTGGAAACTGGTGGGTCTGGAAACGCTGGATGGCTCTGTTTTGCCGGATGGGTCTTATGCGATTGCTGAAGGCGCGAATGCGAATGGCCAGCAAAATACGCAGGGCCGCGTAACCTCAACCTACTACTCGCCGACGCTGGACAAGGGCATCGCCATGGGGCTGGTCCACAAAGGACCGGATCGGATGGGCGAGGTGATCAGCTTTAACAAGACTGACGGCACCACGGTCGAGGCCCGGATCGTTGATCCGGTATTTTATGATAAAGAGGGGGCAAAGCAAAATGTCTGAACCGATCAGCGCATTGCAGGGCAAATTCGCCCCCGGAGAGGTCACAATCCGCGAGGATGGCCTGCAAGGTATGATCACCCTGCGCGGTGATCTGTCTGGCAAAAGTCTCCGCTCTGTCTGTAAGGCCGTGACCGGGCAGCCCATGCCGAAACAAGGCACGGTCAGCATAGATGGGGGCAAGGGCATCTGCTGGATGTCGCCGGATGAACTGCTGCTGCTTGTGCCTTACGCGGATGTTGGCAGCGCAATAAAGGCAATCGACAAGGCGTTGAAGGGCAAGCATTATCTGGCCGAAAATGTATCAGATGCCCGCGCGCTGATCCGGGTAGAGGGCACATTTGCGCACGAAGTCATCGCCAAGCTCGCCCCCGTTGATCTGCACCCGGTTACGTTCCAGCCCGACGACTTTCGCCGCACCCGGCTGGGTCAGGTCGCCGCCGCCTTCTGGATGCGGGACGAGGACACGTTTCAGGTGATCTGTTTCCGCTCTGTCGCGGCGTATGCTTTCGACCTGTTGGCGGTCTCTGCCAAGGCCGGACGGGTGGGGCATTTCCCCGGGGCCTAAGCGGCGACGGAACCAAACCCAACCCTGGCTGGTTAACTGCTTGCGAAAGGAATTTCTATGCAGCAAGATCAGCCGCTTGTCTTTATCCCCGGTCTTTTTGAAACGCCGCACATCTGGCAGTCCACCATCGACCGGCTGGAACTGCCTGCGGCGAGCGTGGCGCATCTGCATCTTGTCGGCCACCGCCCCGAAGATACATTGCCCTTCGATCTTGATCGTTGGGTCGATGAAGCTGTCGCAGTCATTGACCGGCACGGTGCAGGTCGACCTGTCACGCTGGTTTGCCATTCCACTGGCGGGTTGCTCGGCCTGATCCTGGCCCGCCGGATGCCTGAGAAGATTGAGAGCCTTGTTTTGGTCGGCAGCCTTAGCTGCGGACACAGGGACCGTGCATCAAAACTGGATGAACGGCTTTTGGCGCGCCCGTTGTTGGGCAAGGTGCTGTTTGCAATGGCGGGCCGGCGTTGGCTGCGGACCCAAGCTTCCTTCCAGCGGGGGCTGCGTAGCGTCACGACGGCAGAGGTGGCAGGCGCTATTCCCGAAGATATGCGCCTGATGCTGAAACGTTGCAATGCTGCTTCCGCGCTCAGCATGACGCGCTGGGTATTGAACACCAGCATCATCGCGCAGCTTCCTGAAATCACGGTGCCAATCCTTGCGATGATCGGCCAGCGGGACAGTGTCGTGCCGCCCAGCCACCAGTTGCGCATGATGCAGGCCGCCCCGATGGCGCAGGCGTGTCTGATGGATGCCGCACATATGCCGTTTCTGGAAAACCCTACTGCCTTTGATCAGGCGCTGACCGGCTGGTTACAGCTTGGGCCGCGCGCCGTGCGGGAAGCGCAGGATCAAGAGGCGGATTTGCGGGCGTCAAATGCGTTTCGTGCAGCGTCCACCGCACCGAGGTTGACGCAAGTCCAGCGATAGATCGCCTTGTAAGGGGCAAGCAATGAATGCCCCAGCGTGGTCATCGCGTATTCCACCGCAATGGGTGAGGTGTCGATGACCGTGCGGGACACGATCCCGTTGCGTTCCAGTTTACGCAATGTCTGCGTCAGTGATTTTTGCGAAACCCCTTCCAACCGCCGCTTGATGTCGTTGAACCGGCGCGGCTCGTCCTCAACCACTGTCAGGATCATCATTGACCATTTATCCGCGATCTCGGCAAAGAGTTCGCGATTGGGGCAATTGACGTCGAATGTCTTATTGGCAAGCTCATCCTTTGGCATGGCGGTTTCCTTCAGTTCACCTGGTGCAGAAGTAGTGCCTGATTGAAACCAGGTATGCAAATGATACTTAGTGTCCGAACATGATCAGGAGAAGACCCTATGCCACTCGACCGACCCGCCACCAATGCGGATACTGCGCCGCTGTTCAAACCGTTCAAGCTGGGCGCGCTGGAGCTGAAAAACCGTATCGTCATGGCTCCGATGACACGCGCTATGGCACCGGAGGGTGTGCCGGCACAGGCGCACGCTGACTATTATCAGCGTCGTGCCGCAGGCAATGTCGGGCTGATCCTGTCCGAAGGCACCGTGGTTGACCGCCCGGTTTCGCGTAATGAGCCGGGCATCCCCTTTTTCCATGGTGATGCCGCGCTTGCAGGATGGAAAACCGTGATTGATGCGGTGCATGGGGCAGGGGGCCGCATGGGCCCGCAAATTTGGCACACAGGGTCCACCAGCAGCATGTCCGGATGGGAACAGCCGGGCCCTGTTGAAAGCCCCTCTGGCCTGCTCGCCCCCGACACAGCACGCGGGAACGCGATGACCGAGGATGACATCGCCGCCACGATCGCGGCTTTTGCCAGTGCCGCCGCTGACGCCAAACGGTTAGGCTTTGACGTGGCTGAACTACACGGCGCGCATGGCTACCTGATCGACCAATTCTTCTGGGATGGCACGAATACACGCACAGATCACTGGGGTGGCAAGACGCTGGCGGAACGGTCGCGTTTTGCTGTTGAGATTGTGAAAGCCGTGCGCGCGGCTGTCGGCCCCGATTTCCCGATTCTGCTGCGGTTAAGTCAGTGGAAGCAACAAGATTACAGCGTCCGCCTTGCCCCGACACCCGCCGAGATGGAGGCATGGTTAACGCCGCTGGCCGATGCCGGTGTTGATATCTTTCACTGCTCGCAGCGCCGGTTCTGGGAACCTGAGTTCCCCGAAATCGACGGCGAAGACGGGCTGAACTTTGCTGGCTGGGCCAAAAAGCTGACGGGTAAACCCACGATCAGCGTCGGCTCTGTCGGGTTGGACGGTGATTTCTTTGGTGCCTTCGCCGGGCAAGGGTCCGGGAATGCGGGTATCGAAAGACTACTGACCCGGATGGACCGCGACGAATTTGACCTGATCGCTGTGGGCCGGGTGTTACTGTCTGATCCCAACTGGGCAGAGAAAATCCGCACGGGTGCCACAGATGAACTGATCGCGTTTGAACCGGCCCATCTGCAGCGGCTGACCTAAGGTCAGCCCCCTGCGCGACCCGGCCGAATTCCCGGGTCGTTGCAGGCGCAGTTGTACTTGCACACTTGACAGTGAAAGCGCATGTAACAGGTATCGTGTTAACCTTCCCTAACTTAAAAGAGAGATGAAATGGCTTTTACACTTCCTGACCTTCCATATGCGCATGACGCTCTGGCAGCCAAAGGCATGTCAAAGGAAACGCTCGAATATCACCATGACATCCACCACAACGCCTATGTGATCAATGGGAACAAGGCGATTGAGGGGACCGAATGGGAAGGCAAATCGCTCGAAGACATCATCAAGGGGACTTATGATGCCAACGCAGTGGCGCAATCGGGCATTTTCAACAATATCAGCCAGTTGTGGAACCACAATCAATTCTGGGAAATGATGTCGCCTTCGGACAGCGCTATGCCGTCCGAACTGGAAAGTGCGATCAAGGACAGCTTTGGCTCTGTCGATAAGTTCAAAGATGATTTCAGCGCCGCTGGTGCGGGGCAATTCGGGTCCGGTTGGGCTTGGTTGGTCAAAGACACCGATGGTGGTCTGAAGGTGACCAAGACCGAAAACGGCGTGAACCCTGTCTGCTTTGGTCAAACGGCGCTTTTGGGATGCGATGTGTGGGAACATTCCTATTACATCGACTTTCGCAACAAACGGCCAGCCTATTTGACCAACTTCCTTGATAATCTGGTGAACTGGGAAAACGTCGCAAGCCGCATGTAATCGCGCAGAAATTGCTGTTTATCGGGGCCTGTCACCAGCGGTGGCGGGCCCTTTTCTTTGGAACGAAACAGGGCTGCAAAGGTTGATCTGTCAGAGAAAAATGGAGGCTATAAAATGGCAGATCGTCAACGTTCCCAAGATGGTAAAAAAGAAACTGAAGAAGCGATTGAAAACACAGATCGCAACACTGGTGTGCCCGGTGCTCATGGAAATGGCGAAGATCGTGACCAAGGCCAGACTGGCGTCAGCCATGTCCGCCAAAAGCACGAGGAGATCCCCAAGACCAAGGAGCTTGATAATGACTAAGCTAAAAAACGGCACATGGGTTGTTGTGGCGGATGGTGAAAAAGCCTTGCTGCTGGAAAATGTGACCGACGGCGAAGATCCCAATCTGGAGGTCGTGCGCAAAAAAGAGCAGGACAATCCGTCCGATCTGGAACAATCCGCCAACCGCCCTGGTCGCGTGCATGACAATGGCGTCGGTCAACGATCGGCGCTTGATGATACGGACTGGCATGAGCTGGCCAAAGAACGTTTCGCCATCGAATTGGCTGAACTGCTGTATGGGCACGCACACCGCGCGAACTTCAAAGAGATCGTGCTGGTCGCCGCCCCAAACATTCTAGGCGAGCTGCGAAACCATATTCATCAGGAAGTTTCGTCCAAGGTTGTGGGTGAAATCCCCAAAACACTGACCAATCATCCGCTGGACAAGATCGAAGATATCGTAAAGGCCGATTTGGCTGCCTGAGCCGGTCTGGACATCACCTGACGCCCGTGGGACATCGTTCTGCGGGCGTTTTTTATGGGGGTATGCCGCTGTGACCGGACCAAATTTATCACAGATCAAAGCAGCAGATGCCACGCTGGATCAGGTCACCTTGCGGACCCCGGTCCTGCCTTTGTCGGCGACCCGCTGGGATGATGTGCTGCCTGATTGCGCCGGGGTAACGCTCAAGCTAGAATTGTTTCAGCAAGCCGGATCGTTCAAGGCGCGCGGCGCTTATCTGGGGATCAGCCAACTGACCGACGCGCAGCGTGCGGCAGGCGTTGTGGCCGCAAGCGGTGGCAACCATGCGCTGGCCGTGTCATGGGCCGCGCGCGCAGCAGGCGTGGACGCGTTGATTACCATGCCCCGCGCAACAGACCCTGTGCGGATCACAGGCTGCGAAGCACTGGGCGCGACGGTGCAGCTCTATGACGATATGGTCGCTGCCTTTGCCGCGATGGAACAGGCTGCAGCGGCGGGCAGGGTGCTCATGCACCCCTTTGACGCCCCCCATATGGTGCTTGGGGCGGCCACTTGCGGACTGGAATATTGTGAACAGGCCGCTGATATTGACACTTTCGTGATCCCCATCGGCGGTGGTGGGTTGGTCAGTGGTATGGCCGCTGCGATCAAGCAAATCCGGCCTGATGCTCAGGTGATCGGGGTCGAACCACATGGCGCAGACAGTATGGCGCGCAGTTTTGAGGCGGGCAGCCCTGTGCGGCTTGACCGGGTCGACACCATTGCCGACAGCCTTGGCGCGCCACTGGCCTTGCCTTACAGCTTTGCGGTCGCCCATGCCCATGTGGATCGGATCGTGCGTATCACAGATCAGGATATGCTGACCGCGATGGAAATCTATCAGAAAAACCTGTCAATCATTGCCGAACCAGCCTGCGCCGCATCGCTTGCCGCCATCCGCGGCCCGTTGCAGGACGTGCTGGCCGGACGGCAGGTGGGGATCATCGCCTGCGGGTCGAATATCGGGTTACCGCGATATCAGGAGCTGATGCAGCATGTCTGACAGCACACGAGGCGTTGCAGCCCTGCTTCTGGCCTGCACGGTCTGGGGGTTGTCGCCGCTTTACTATGCGCTGCTGAAACACGTGCCCGCAGCCGAGGTGCTGGCCTATCGCAGCCTGTGGTCGCTGGTTTTCTTTGTGCTGATCCTGCTGGCGCAAGGGCGGCTGGGGCTTGTCAGGCAAGCGATCGCGGGGCGTCAGGTCTGGCTGATCGGGCTGGCGGCGGTGATGATCGCGTCCAACTGGTTTGGCTTTATCTTTGCGATCCAAGCGGGGCACGGCATGGAGGCCTCGCTTGGGTATTATATCTTTCCGCTTGTGGCAGTAATCCTAGGCTGGGCGATTTTCGACGAACGGCTTGGGCGCGCGCAATGGGTAGCCGTTGCGTTGGCCATGCTGGCGGTGGTTGGGTTGACCTGGGGGCTAGGCGTGCCGCCGTGGATCGCGCTGGCGCTGGCGGTGACATTCGGGGCCTATGGGGTGGCCAAAAAGCAGCTGGACCTAGGCCCGGTCGTTTCAGTCACGGCAGAGGTGGTTCTGCTGGCCCCCATCGCCATAGGCTGGTTGGTATTCGCAGGCACGCAGATCGGGGCGGGTACGTGGCAGACGCATGCGCTTTTGGCGCTGTCTGGGCCGCTGACTGCCTCGCCCTTGATCCTGTTCAGCTATGCCGCGCGGCGGGTCCGCATGGCGACGGTGGGCGTGGTGCAATATATCAATCCAACGCTACAATTCGGCTGCGCGGTACTGGTCTTTGGCGAGGTCTTCACTCGGTGGCACGGTATCGCCTTTCCGCTGATCTGGCTGGCACTGGCGATCTATTCTGTCGCGGCAATCCGTCAGGACAGGGCGTCGCGCAGGGTGCTTTCCAGCGCGGTGATATCGGGCACAGTGGTTACAAAGGATAGCACATTGTCACCGGCAAAGCCCTGATCAACCACATGTTGCAATAGCCCTTGTAGCGGATCCCAGAAACCATCCACATTTAACAGGATGATCGGCTTTTCATGCAGTCCAAGCTGCCGCCATGTGAGCACTTCAAAGAATTCATCCAGTGATCCGGCCCCACCGGGCAGAACCACAACAGCATCCGCATTCATGAACATGACCTTTTTGCGCTCATGCATCGTCTCGGTAATCACAAAATGATCCAGATCGCGTTTGCCGACTTCCCAGTCCATCAGATGGGTCGGAATGACGCCGAAAGTCTGCCCGCCCGCTGTCTGCGTCGCGCGGGCCACACGGCCCATCAGACCGACATCTCCGGCACCGTAAACCAAGCGCCACCCGTTGCGGGCGAGCATGTCACCAGTGAATGTCGCTGCCGTGGCATAGGCGGGCTTTCCACCGTCACGTGATCCACAATAGACACAGACGGATTTCAATAGTGTGGTCATTGGGTAACTCTCATGAAGCTTGCTTTGACCGGTCATAGCGGCGTTGCTAAGGTGGCTCAACCGTGTGGCGGGGGAATGGCCGATTTGGTGCGGTAAAGGGGAATTTTGTGTCTGACGAAACGCAAACAAAGACGGGGCTGGCCGTTCTTGGCGGGGCTGCGGCGCTTGCGCTGGCTGTCGGGATAGCGCTGTTCCTGACTGCACCCGATACCGCAAACCTGCCCGCTGACGACGAACAGCCCGCGAGTCTGGCCGTAGATATTCAAGCGCCGGAGCTACCGACCCCGTCGACCGACATCCTGCCCGCGCCAAGCTTTGACACCTTCCGGGTTGAACCCGACGGGCGCATGGTGGTCGCAGGGCGTGCGTCACCCAACCAGGTCATCGCGATCATGCTGGCAGGGGACGTGCTGGAACGCGTCACCGCCGAAAGCAACGGCAGCTTTGTCGCCTTTCCCTCGGCTGGCCCATCGGACCTGCCTCGGCGTCTTTATTTGCTGGCCGACCCAGAGGGGAACGCCGTGCAATCAGAGACAAGCTATATCGTGGCCCCGATTGCCCCGCCACAGGTTGCATCGGCTGATTTGCCCGATACCGGCCCTGTCACGCCAGAACTGCCTGACGCTGGATTGACGACAACTTTGCCGGATGATCCGCGCGTAATTGCCGATGGCGCGCTTGACGCAGCCACCGCGCGCGCCGTGCCCGAAAGCGATACCGCCGCAGCGACCCTCCCGACAGAGCCAGCAGCACCCACTGTCCTGCAAGCCGATGCCGAAGGCATCCGCGTGGTGCAGAGCGCGCCGCAGCTCAACGCCCCGGCTGTGCCTGAAAATGTCGCACTCGATGCGATCACCTATGATCCCGAAGGCGAAGTGCAGTTATCTGGCCGCGCCACAAGCGATGGCGACGTGCAGGTCTATCTAGACAATCAGCCGCTTGTAACCTCGGGGATCAGCGATCAGGGCGAATTCCGTATCGACTTGCCGGAGATTGATACCGGCGTCTATACGCTGCGCATTGATGAGCTTGATGCAGAAGGCGATGTCGTCTCGCGGATAGAAACCCCATTCAAGCGCGAAGAACCCGCCGAGGTCGCGGCTGTCATGGCCAATGAAACCGCGCAGCCGGGCTTCGAGGTTGGCGTGCGCACGGTGCAGCCCGGCGCGACCCTTTGGGCGATAGCCGAGGAGAACCTCGGCGATGGAATATTCTATGTCGAAGTTTACGCGGCCAATGCCGATCTGATCCGCGATCCGGATCTGATCTACCCCGGCCAGATTTTCCGCATCCCGGAAATCAATCAATAGCGGCATGCGACTGGTTCTTGGGGCTGCAACACCATAGGTAGGACTCTGTTAGCCGGAGTTCCTGATGCGTCGCCTGTCCAAAACCGCTGCCAATTTTGATAATACCAAGATCCAGGGATGGGCGGTGATCCGTCGGGTGATCCCTTATCTCTGGCCAGCGGGGCAGGCTTGGGTCAAGCGGCGCGTGGTCTTGGCATTACTGGTGTTGCTGCTGGCCAAGCTGATCGCGGTCAGCACGCCGCTGTTTTACAAACAAGCGGTCGATGCGCTTGCCCCGGAAACGGCGAGCGCAGCCACGTTCCTTGGGTTTGGCGCGGTCGGGCTGACGCTGGCCTATGGGGTCGCACGGTTGATGAATGTGGGCTTTCAGCAGTTGCGCGACGTGATCTTCACGCGGGTCGGGCAGCGCGCCCTGCGCCAGCTGGCGCTTGAAACCTTCACTCATATTCACCGCCTGTCGATGCGCTATCACATCACGCGCAAGACTGGCGGGCTGAGCCGGATTATAGAGCGCGGGGTCAAAGGCGTCGATTTCCTGCTACGTTTTTTGCTGTTCAGCATGGGGCCGCTTTTGCTGGAACTGCTGCTAATCTCCGCCATTCTCTTTTTCCTGTTCGATGTCTGGTATCTGGCCGTGGTGGTGCTGACCATCGCGCTGTACGTCCTTTTCACCTTCAAGGTAACCGAATGGCGGGTGCGCATTCGCAAGGTGATGAATGATCAGGACACGGATGCAAACCAAAAGGCGATTGATAGCCTGCTGAACTTCGAGACGGTCAAATATTTCGGTGCTGAGAAATGGGAGGCGGACCGCTACGACGCGGCCATGGCCCAATATGAAACCGCCGCCGTTAGAACCAACTATTCACTGGCATTCTTGAATTTCGGCCAGTCCTGCCTGATCACCGGGGGGCTGGTGATTGTCATGGTCATGGCCGCCATTGGGGTGCAAAACGGTGACCTGACCGTCGGCGATTTCGTCATGGTCAACGCCTATATGATCCAGATCACCATGCCGCTGAATTTTCTGGGCACCGTCTACCGTGAAATCCGGCAGGCGCTGATCGACATGGCGGATATGTTCCACCTGCTTGAACAACCGGCCGAGGTGAAGGACAAGCCGGATGCGCCTGATTTGCAGGTCAGCGGTGGGCGGGTCAGCCTGCAAAATGTGGCGTTCGGCTACGAGGCGGAGCGCGCCATTTTGAAAGGCATAGACCTAGAGGTGGCACCGGGGCAGACCGTCGCGATTGTCGGCTCTTCTGGTTCGGGCAAATCGACCATCGGGCGGCTGTTGTTCCGGTTCTATGATGTCAGTTCCGGTGCACTGTTGATCGACGGGCAGGATGTGCGTGATGTCACCCAAGACAGCCTGCACGCGCAGATCGGTGTCGTCCCGCAGGATACGGTGCTGTTCAACGACACCGTGCATTACAACATCGCCTATGGGCGCCCCACTGCATCCGAGGCAGAGATTATCGCCGCCGCCAAAGCTGCCAAAATCCATGATTTCATCGCCAGCCTGCCACTGGGCTATCAGACAACGGTGGGTGAACGCGGGCTGAAGCTGTCAGGCGGGGAAAAGCAACGGGTCGGTATTGCCCGCACCTTGCTAAAGAACCCGCCGATCCTGTTGCTGGATGAAGCCACCAGCGCGCTGGATACCGACACAGAGCGCGATATTCAGGCAGAGCTGAAAGCGATGGGCGAAGGGCGTACCGTAATCACCATCGCCCATCGCCTTTCCACCATTGCCGATGCGGACCGGATCATCGTGCTGGAAAACGGTGCGATCGTAGAGCAGGGACAGCACGCAGAGCTGTTGGCACAGGGCGGGCGCTATGCCCAGCTATGGAACCGTCAGTCCGATGATGCGTTGGAATGAGGTAAGCACAGCAAACAGCGCGCAGGCGGAAAATTTATGACAGCTTCAGCACCGGTCACACAGATTGTGGATACATTGGGCGACGCCACTGAAAGCGGCCCTATGAAAGCCGGTGACCTTGTCGAAACGTTCGGCCGGTCGGCAGTGCCCCCGGTGCTAATCGTACCTGGCTTGCTTGTCGCATCACCGCTCAGCGGTATCCCCCTGTTTTCGTCTTTCTGTGGTTTCCTGATATTCCTGATTGCCATTCAAGGTGCGGTGGGCCGCGACTATCTGTGGTTGCCGGGCATTCTGACCCGGCGCACAGTCCCGGTCGAGCGCACGCATAACGCAGCGCAAAAGATGCGCAAGGTCGCCGGATTTCTGGACAAGATCACCCGCGAACGGCTGCAATGGCTGGTGCGCCGCCCGATGACACGGGTGCTCTACCTGATTTGCGGTCTCGCAGCGCTAAGCATCCCATTCCTTGAATTGGTGCCTTTCATGTCCAGCATCATCGGATTTGGTGTGGCTCTGATCGCGGTGGCGATCCTTGCAGGCGATGGGTTGGTCGCGATCTTTGGTCTGACCGTCTTTGCGGTGGCGTCGGTGATCCCGTTTTTCATTATTTCGACGGTGTCTGCCGGTCTCGGCTAAGCAAGGCAGCACGCGCCAACAGACTGCATTGCCATTGTCACATTGCGGGCATAGGACGCAGGGAGCATTCGTGTTGAAAGGCTCCCAAATGTCCATGTTCCGCGCGGCCCTTATTCTGGGTCTCCTTTCTGCTGTCGGTCCGTTTGCGATCGACATGTATCTGCCTGCTATGCCCGCCATTGCCGCAGGGCTGCAAGCGGATGTCGCAGCGGTGCAAGCCACGCTGACCGCCTATTTTGTGGCCTTCGGCATCGCGCAATTGTTCTATGGGCCTTGGGCGGATCAGGTGGGGCGCAAGATGCCGCTTTATGCCGGGATCGCGATATTCACCTTAGCGACTATCGGTTGTGCGATTGCCTCCAGCATCACAATGCTGATTGTTTTCCGCGCCATACAAGGGTTGGGCGGTGCCGTACTGATGGTCGTGCCGCGTGCGGTCATCCGCGATATGCACACCGGCCCGGCGGCGACACGGCTGATGGCGATGGTGATGCTTGTGATCTCGGTTTCGCCCATGCTGGCGCCGCTCGCTGGTGCCGGGCTGATCACCATCGGTGACTGGCGTCTGATCTTTTGGGTGCTGACCGTGGCGGCGTTGCTGAGCCTTGGGCTGACGGCGACTGCGCTGCCCGAGACATTGCCGCAGGACAAGCGCGTACCGGTCAATGTCCGAAACCTGCTGCGTGGGGCAAAGGTGCTGCTGCGGGATCCGGTTTTCATGGGGCTGACGCTGGTCGGCGGCTTCGGCTTCTCCAGCTTCATGGTGTTCATTGCCAGCGCGTCATTCGTCTATACTGGCCAGTTCGGGCTCAGCCCGGCGGGCTTTAGCCTTGCTTTTGCAGTTAACGCGATTGGGTTCTTCGCGGCCTCCCAAGCTGCCGGACCAATGGGAGAGCGTTACGGCGTTCTGCCCGTGATCCGGTTGGCGGTGATCGGCTTTGCCGCCTTCGCTATCGCGCTTTTTGCACTGGTCTGGGCTGGGATCGGTGGGTTGCCGGTGATCATCGGCGGGTTGTTCCTCGCCAATGCTTGCCTGGGGCTGATCATCCCGACCACGATGGTTATGGCGCTCGACCCCCATGGCGATATCGCGGGACTTGCCTCGTCATTGGGTGGCACGCTTCAGATGGTGACAGGCGGCGCGATGGTTGTGGTGACGGGGCTGTTCTTTGATGGCACTGCCTTGCCGATGGTGGGGGCGATTGCGCTCTGTGCGGTGCTGACGCTGATGCTCGCGCTGCGCACCGTCGCGGTCATGCAGCACAACGATGCCAAACTGGCAGAGGGATAATTTCGAATGAAACCGCGCCACCTGATGATGGCGCGGTTGATGCGCTGATTACTCTGCGGCTTGGACCGATGGTTCCAACCGCAGCGGGGCGGTTGTCTCGCCTTCGGTCCAGATAATCTCTGACGATTTGATGCGGCGCGCCTGCCGGGCCAGCGCCCAGTCACGCGCCGCGCGACTGCCCCGGCCCAGTGACAGTTTGGCCAGTAATTGCGCAAGCCATTGCACATAGGTGACAAACCAAACCCGCACGGCCAGCATCGACGGGGTAAAGATTAGCGTCAGGACCGTTGCGATCCCCAGACCAAACACAACAGCGGTGGCCAGTTGTTTCCACCAAAGCGCGGTAGGGCTGTCGATCGAATAGCCGCCATTCATGAAATCAAGGCTAAGCCCGAACATCATTGGTGCAAGACCGGCCATCGTGGTGATCGTGGTCAGCAGCACCGGACGGATACGCGATTCCGCGGTGCGGGTGATCGCCTCGATCCGGGGCATGTAGCGGCTGTATTCCTGATAGGTATCAATCAAGATGATATTGTTGTTCACCACAATACCCGCCAGCGCGACGATCCCCGTGCCGGTCATGATGATGGAAAACGCCTGATCCATCACGAGCATCCCGACCAGCGATCCGGCGGTCGACATCACCACGGCGACAAGCACCAGCAACGCATTATAGACGCTGTTGAACTGGGCCAGCAGGATGATGAACATCAACCCAAGCGCACCGGCAAAGGCTTTGCCAAGGAAGGCGCTCGATTCTGCCTGATCTTCCTGATCGCCGGTCCATTCCCAAGCGATCCCGCTCGCAAACGGATCGGTCTCCAGCCATTCGGTCAGTTGCGTAATGCGTTCATTGGGATTGATGAGCACCTCGCTCAGGGTGTCATCCGCAATCAACGCAGTCAGCTCTGCCTCGGTCATGTCGCTTTGCAGGTTGATGATATCGTAGCGTGCGGCGCCTGTGGCGTCTTCATCGGCGATCCGGGCCACGGCCACTGTGTCGCCGTCGGATTGCAGGCTGACCAGACCGGTCGCGACACCCGCCTTTACATCGAAATACCGCTTCTGATCGACACGGCTGATTTCGGCCAGCTTTTCCACCGGCGTGCGCGTGATGAAATTCGCCAGCGGAACAAGCCCCTGATTGGTGCGGACCCGCAAGGTATCAAGCGTCGACAGCACCCGGTCCTGTTCGGGCAGACGTACACGAATCTCGATCTCTTCGTCCGAGCTATCCACCCGCATTGTATCGAGCAAGATACCGCGCGTGACCATCTGCACCATCGCCCCAACGGTGGCTACATCAGCCCCATAACGGCCGGCCTTTTCGACATCTACGTCAATTTGCCAGTCGATACCGGGCAGGGGCAGCGTGTCTTCGATGGTGATCAGCCCGGGGGTCTGTTCGAACCGGGCACGCGCGGCAGCAGTGGCGGCTAGCAGCGCATCCCAGTCATCGCTTTTCAGGCGCAGATGCACTGGCTTGGCAGAGGCCGGACCTTGGGCAAGGTTCAACGTCTCAAACTGAATACCGGGGATACTTTGCAGCGCCTCTCCCAGATTGGCCATCACGGTATCGCCATCGAAATCGGGATCAACGTTGGTTGATGTCCAGGGAATGAAGCCCAACAAGCGGGTCTTCTGCGCCACGGTTGGGCGATCCTCCCACGGGATCAGTTCCAGTTGCAATTGGCCGATTGCGTCACCAGGTCCTTCGGCCCCGCCCGTATTGGAGTTCAGCCCGCCGCTGCCCGCAAAGGCAAAGACACTTTGCACACCCGGTGTCGCCAATGCGATCTCTTCGGCTTGTTGCAGAAGGGCGTCCTTTTCCGTCAGGCTCAGGTTGCCGCGTGCCTGCACATAGACAATCGCCTGTTCCGGCTCGGATTCAACAAAGAATTCCACGCCATTATTGTTCGCGCCGTAGTACCCAAAGACCGAAACGACGAAAAACACGACACCGCCCACCGCGACCAGCGGCATGATCGGGTTACCGACGATCAAATGCATCAGGCTGCCGAATGGCGTGCGCCGATACCCCCCGGTGACCTTGGCCGCACTGCGTTCGATCCGGGCCGCGCCCATGGTGATCGACATTAGCGTGGCCCCGACCAGAAACAGAACCATCCCGGGGAGGGAGGCCATAAATCCGTCAGTCTGTACCGCCTCGCCAGAGAAATATGCAGGATTCAGCGTCAGCATCGCGCCTACGAAAACAAGCAGGATCGCGGGCAACACCAGCAGCGCGCAGACGACAACAGGCAACCGCGCCCGCAACGCATCAGACATCCGTGCGAAGAATCGTGTCATGCGCCCCGTCACACCACCCATCACCGGCAGGTAGATCAGCGCCACCACAAGCGAGGCACAAAGCACAAAGATCAGCGTAACGGGCAGCATGCCCATGAATTCCCCCGGAACACCCGGCCAGAACAGCATCGGCAGAAAGGCGCAAAGCGTTGTCGCCGTGGATGATATGATCGGCCAGAACATGCGCTTAGCAGCATCCACATAGGCGTGCATCGGGCCGACACCTTCGCTGATCCGTTTGTCAGCGTATTCCACTACCACAATGGCCCCGTCGACGAGCATCCCAACAGCCAGAATCAAGCCGAACATCACGATATTGGAAATACTGATCCCCATGATCGCCAGCAGGGCAAAGCACAGCAGGAACGACGTCGGAATCGCGAACCCGACCAGCAGGGCAGGGCGGGGACCAAGGGCTGCAAGGATCACAATCATAACCAGCGCGACGGCGGTCAACACCGACCCTTCCAACTGGCTGACCATAGAGGCCACGTTGCGCGACTGATCGTTTGAGGTGCCAACCTGAATGGCGGCCTGCAGTTCGGGCGACCAATTGGCGCGTTCCTGTTCCACGACCTCTCTGATCAAAGCGGCGGTGTCGATCAGGTTAAACCCCTTGCGCTTGACCACCTGCAAGGCGACCGTGTTCACCCCGTTAAAGCGGGCGATGCCGGACCGATCCTCAAACGTCAGGCGAATCGTGGCCAGATCTCCCAGCGTGATCACACTGTCACCATTTGTCTTGACCGGCAGGTTGTAGATGTCCTGCGGATCATCAAAGGATGAAGGGATCTTGACCGCAAAGGTCCCCTGACGGGTCTCGACCTCGCCCGCCGCAATCAGCAGGTTGTTGTTGGTCACCACGCCAATCAGTTCCCCGGCGGTGACATTATATGCTTCCAGCTTCAGCGGGTCGATTTCGACCTCAAGCATTTCGTCGCGGGTGCCCGCCAGCCCGGCCTCCAGCACCGCATCAAGGCTTTCGATCTCATCCTGCAGGTCCTTGGCCACGCGGATCAGGGTGCGTTCGGGTACGTCACCAGTCAGGTTGACAATGATGATCGGGAATTCTGAAAAGTTGATTTCATTGATCGAATATTGATCCGCGCCAGCGGGAAACTGTCCCTCTGCATTATTCATGGCAGACCGGATATCGGCCAGAATTTTCGTCTTATCCCAGCCGAATTCGAATTCCAGCGCCACCCCGGCATAACCTTCGGCAGCGGTGGCGGACATGGTTTTCAACCCATCCAGATCGGACAGTTCTGTTTCCATCGGGCGAACAAGGAGCGTCTCGCTATCGGCGGCAGAGATGCCCGGGAAAGGGACAGATACGAAAATTGCAGGAATTTCGATATCAGGCTCGCCCTCTTTGGGTAGACCCACATAGGCCATCGCGCCTGCTGCAAGGGACAGCAGGATAAAGGCAATCACCATCCGGGCGCGTGATGCGGCCCAGTCAACCAGCCCGCTCATCCTTTTGTCTCCGTGAATGCCGGTGCGACATGCACGCCTTCGGTAACATACTCCTGCCCCACGGTGATGATATCGACGGTGTCTGGCAGGCCGGTGACCCAGACGCCGTCCACTGTATCGCGCAACAGTGTGACGGGCATGAATGCAGCAACGTTGTTTTCATCAATGATGCGCACGCCCAAGACGCCGTTATCATCCAACGTCAGCGTAGACTGGTTGATCAGATGCGCCGTGCGCCCGGCAGAGGCGACCATGATTTCGGCGGTTTGCCCATCGCTGATATCTGCGTCGTCGTTGCGAACCGTGACCTCAACCCGGAAGGTCCGGGTTTGCTCGTCGGCGCTGCGCGATAGAAACGTGACCTGTCCTCGCACTTCTTGTCCGGTCGCAAGCCGCGCACCCGCCATGGCGCCGATGGTAATCTTGCCGATATCCGTTTCAGGCACAAAACCAACCAATTTGATCGGGCTCAGCTGGATAATCGTGGCACAAGGGCTGCCCGGTTGCATAAGCGCGCCCAGTTCGGCGGTGTCGGTTTCCAGCAGACCGGAAAACGGTGCGGTGATTGTTAGTCGCTCAATTTCACGGTCTGCCGAGGCCACTGCGGCTTGGGCTGCTTCAATCCCCGCTTCCGCAGAGGCAATCGCCGAATGCGCCCGCTCAACACCCGCTGTTGCGGCGTCCATCGCTGCCTGCGCGCTGACAAGGCGGGTTTCAGAGGCAAAGCCGCCTTGTGACAATTGGCTTGCAGCGTTCAGGTTGATTTCAGCCTCACGAACACGGGCATTCGCCTCGGTCAGGCCGGCCTCTGCTTCGGGGACACGACCCTGTGCTTCGGTCAGCCGCGCGCGCGCCTCGGCTAGTGATGCCTGCCGGGTTCCGGGGTCAAGCTGGCAAAGCGCGTCTCCGACCGCGACAGATGACCCCTTGCGCAGTGGCTCTGAAATCACCAGCCCCGATGTTTCCGCAGCCACGGTCACCTGACGCGCGGCTTCGGTCCGGCCGCGCAGAATGACAGCGCTGTCAACGGTTTGTGCGGTGGAATGCACAGCTACAACCCCAACGCCCGCAGGGGCGTCCCGTGCTGTACCCTGACTATTTTCCGCGCTCACGGGGTCTTCTATCGGCTCGGCACCTGCAAAACCCATCAGGCTGTCGCGCTCAAAAACAAAGAAATACAGTATGGCGGATACCAGTACGGCGGTTATCACGGGAACAATTTTCATGTCGTAACCTTTCGAAACGCCATAGTCTGGAACCACGACGCGCGATGCTTATATTGCATTCAGTACGCATGGATTGACCATGAGGATCAGAATTCGCACTAAACTATTCGGTTCAGTTTACCCTTTACGTAAGGTTCAGGCAAGATCACTTTTCTGCGTTGCCGCATAAGCTTGCGCAGCTGCAGCGTCCTCAGCCCTTGTTCATCCTGCATGCTTCAAGATAAGAAAGCGCAAACAGGATTTCGCATCCAGCGTTCAATCGGGGGCATAGGTGAGCAACTCGGACAGTTTTATCGACGAAGTGGCGGACGAAGTCCGGCGTGACAAGCTTTATGGTTATCTGCGCCGCTATGGCTGGATTGCCGTACTATGTGCGCTGGCATTGGTTGGCGCAGCGGCGTGGAATGAATACAGCAGCGCGCAAGACCGTGCGACCGCCGAAGCAACCGGCGACGCCATCCTTGCCGCGCTGCAAGAGGACGCGCCAGAGGCGCGGGCAGAGGCGATTGCCACGGTTTCCGCAGACGGCGATGCTGCTGCGGTCATCGCGCTTTTGCAAGCTGCCACGCAGGAAGAGGCAGGCGATGCCGCCGCTGCGGCCGCTACGCTGGAAAACCTCGCTGCCGATCCGGCGGCCCCGGCAATTTACCGCGATCTTGCGGCGTTCAAGGCGGCTATGCTGCCCACCGATGATGTCGACGCACGCCTCGCCGCGCTGGAATCACTTGCGATGCCCGGCCAGCCTTTCCGCCTGCTGGCAATGGAACAGATGGCCTATGTCTCGCTCGACGCGGGCGATACGGAGGCTGCCATCGCGATGCTGCGCAGTCTGGTCGAAGATGCCGCCGTGTCGCGAAGCTTGCAGGATCGGGTGCAAACCCTGATGGTGGCGCTGGGCGAACCGCTTCCTGAAGCGGCGACACAATAGTCTTGGGATTGGACCGGGTTTTGACAGTGAGAACATTCATCGGTGTGAGCCTGGCGCTGGGTCTGCTGAGCGCTTGCGGCGAAGACGACGTGATCCTACCCGGTGAGCGTTTCAACCTGCGTGAAACCCCTGTGCTGGCCAATATCGTGCGGCCCATCGCGTTGCCTGCGGCGCAGGCCAATGCGAATTGGACCCACCCCAACGGCGGCCCGGATCACCAGATTTCGCACCCTGCGCTGGGGGCTGCTCTGACGCCCGTGTTTACGGCTGATATCGGGCAAGGCGACAGCCGCCGTGCCCGGATCACATCGGCCCCAGTTGTGGCCGATGGGGTGATTTACACCGTTGATGCACGCGCGACCGTCACCGCGACCAGCACGTCTGGTGAAACACTTTGGTCCCGCGATCTGACACCCAGCCGCGATAACGCGACCGACGCCTCTGGCGGCGCGGTCAGCGTGGGTGGTGGCAATGTTTATGTCGCAACCGGCTTTGGCGAAATCACAGCGCTTGATGCGGCCAGCGGGCAAGTGCGCTGGGTGCAGGATCTGGATGCACCGGCTAATGCCGCGCCCACTGTTGTCGGCGATCTGGTTTATGTGGTCGCACGCGACAGCACCGCTTGGGTACTGGACACGACAAACGGGCGGGTGCGCTGGCAGGTGAATGGCACGCCTTCGGATGCAAATTTCGGCGGTGGCGCGTCGCCTGCTGTCAATAATGACATCGCTGTGCTGCCTTTCCCATCGGGTGAAGTCGTCGCGACCTTCCCCCAAGGGGGCACCCGTCGCTGGTCAAGCGTCGTCTCTGGCGACCGGCTGGGGCGCGCGGCGTCGCTGATCAACGATATCGCGGGTGATCCGGTTATCGTCGGAAACCGGGTCTATGTGGGGAATTTCGGCGGGCGCGTTGTCTCGCTTGATACCTTCGATGGCAGCCGTGTCTGGACCGCAGCCGAAGGGGCGATCAGCCCGGTTTGGCCGGTGGGCGATGCGGTATTCCTGATCAATGACGTGAACGAATTGGTGCGGCTGGATGCCGCCAGTGGCCTGTCAATCTGGCGCATATCATTGCCCGACTTGATCGAGGCACGGACAGCACGCCAAAAGCGCGTGGTCGCCAACTACGGGCCGGTACTGGCGGGCGGGCGGCTGATTGTGGCCTCCTCTGACGGGTTGATCCGACAGTTCGATCCCACATCTGGTGCTCTGATCGGCACTATTGATCTTCCCGGCGGCGCGGCATCTGCCCCGGTCGTGGCGGGTCAGACCCTTTATGTTGTCAGCAAAACAGGGCAATTGCACGCTTTCCGTTAAGCACCAATTGGTGTAGGGCCGCGTTTCAGTTGCGTCAGGAGCGTTCCGATGTCCTTTACCCTCGCCATTGTGGGGCGGCCCAATGTGGGCAAATCCACCCTGTTCAACCGGCTGGTTGGGAAAAAGCTCGCGCTGGTCGATGATCAGCCCGGTGTTACGCGCGATCTGCGCGAAGGCGAAGGGCGGCTGGCCGACCTGCGCTTTACGGTGATCGACAGCGCCGGTCTGGAAGAGGCGACCGATGACAGTCTGCAAGGGCGGATGCGGCGCCTGACCGAACGCGCGGTGGAAATGGCCGATGTCTGTCTTTTCATGATCGACGCGCGCGCCGGTGTACTGCCCGCGGACGAGGTCTTTGCCGATATCCTGCGCAAGAAAAACGCCAACGTAATCCTCGCCGCCAACAAGGGCGAAGGACGGGCGGCGGATGCCACGATTCTCGAAGCTTTCTCACTGGGCTTGGGCGAACCGATCCGGATGTCTGCCGAACATGGCGAAGGTCTGGGAGAGCTGATGGACGTGCTGCGCCCAATCTCTGACGCGCACGAAGAACGTGCGGCGGCCGATGCGCCGGAAACCGATGTGGATGTGGGCGAAGACGACGAAGACGCCCCGCGTATTCCAACCCGCGCCAAACCGTTGCAAATTGCGGTTGTAGGCCGCCCGAACGCAGGAAAATCGACTCTGATCAACAAGATCATTGGAGAAGAGCGGCTGCTGACCGGGCCAGAGGCGGGCATCACCCGGGATGCGATTTCCGTCCAGCAAGACTGGGGCGGCGTGCCGATGCGGATTTTCGACACCGCAGGCATGCGCAAAAAGGCCAAGGTGCAGGAAAAGCTGGAAAAACTATCCGTCTCGGACGGGCTGCGCGCGGTCAAATTCGCCGAGGTCGTGGTTGTTCTGCTCGACGTTGAAATACCCTTTGAACAGCAGGATCTGCGGATCGCCGATCTGGCCGAGCGTGAAGGGCGCGCTGTCGTTGTCGCCGTGAACAAATGGGACACAGAGGACGATAAGCAGGACAAGCTGAAAGAGCTGAAGCAATCGTTTGAGCGGCTCTTGCCACAGCTGCGCGGTGCGCCACTGGTGACGGTGTCCGCCAAGACAGGCAAGGGCCTAGATCGTTTGCAGCAGGCGATCATGCGGGCGCATGATGTCTGGAACCGGCGTGTGACCACCGCCCACCTGAACCGCTGGATGATCGGCATGCTGGAACAGCACCCGCCGCCCGCACCGGGGGGCAAGCGGATCAAGATGCGCTATATGACCCAGGTCAAAACGCGTCCGCCTGCATTTGTGGTGATGACATCGCACCCCGACGCGGTGCCCGAAAGCTATAAACGCTATCTGGTCAACGGGTTGCGCGAGGATTTCGACATGCCCGGCACGCCAATCCGGCTCTACCTCCGCGATCAAGGGGAAAAGAACCCCTATAAGGATAAAAAATCGTCCCAGCCATCGCGCCTGTCAAAGCACCTTAAGAAGGGACCGTCTGACCGGTAGAGCGGGCCATGATCGCCAAGCCGGTCAGCACGAATATACCTGCCGCCGCCAGTAGCGATACAGTCCATGTGGTCAAGCCGTTGGCGGCAATGATGCCCGCCAGCGCCCATACCACGGCAAGCGCGTAGGGCAGGGATGCGGTCCGGATCAGCACCGCCATTGCGACAATCAGCGCGCCGATAATCCCGATATAGGCCCATCCGATTGCGTCTGTCACAATGCCAAACCCGGCAGCGGTACTGCCAAGCGACACGAATGATGCGGCGGTCAGCCAGCCCGCATAAAGCCCGACCGGCGCCTGCAACCACCAGAAGTCTGATGTCGGTGTCCGCCAAAGCGCAGCAATCGCGCTGGCCGCCATCACAAAGATCAGGATCGTTGCGAGGATTGCATTGGCATTTGCAATTGCAAGCCACGGTGTGCCGACCAGAAGACTGATAATCAACGCTGGGCGCACCCTATCCCATTGCGGATCATCGCCCCGCTGCAACAGCCCATAAACGGCTGAGACCATAAGCCAAGTATAAATCACCCCCCAGATCGAAAATGCATAGCCCGCAGGCTGCACGGGGGGATCGATTTGTGGGACGGGCAATTGATCAGCGCGAAACCCGCTAAAAGGGTCGGTCAGTAAGGGGGCTATAACGAATGTCAGCGTGACGATCAGGGTGAGGACGGCGAGGATATGCTTTTTCATAGCGTAGCAACTTTCTGCAGGGCAGGTCGGTTCCACGATACTTGTATCCGGGTCAGGAAAAACAGACTTGCTGCGACTCTGCCGTAACGTCAGCATAACCCCATTAAACAGGGGTATTGATATGAAAAGAATTGCCATTTTTTGCGACGGCACCTGGAATTCACCAACGATGAAGGTGCCGACAAATGTCGTATCATTGTCAAAAGCTTGCCTGAACAAAGAAGGCGAGCAAAAAATCATCTATCAACCCGGCGTGGGGGTGAACGATTTCACCAATAAGCTCATCAGCGTAGCTCATAAAATCGGATGCGGGGCCTTTGGCTGGGGGTTGGGCAAAAACGTCAAAGCGGCCTACCGCGAATTGTGCCTGTGCTACGAACCGGGTGACGAAATATATGTCTTTGGTTTCTCGCGTGGGGCATACACCGCCCGTTCGTTGGGGGGGATGATCCGCAAATGCGGGATCGCGCCCAAGGACAAAATCAGAAAACGCAGCGTGCTGGATCGGGCTTGGAAACTGTATAAAACAAAGTTCGATCAGATGGATAAAGGGCCTGCGTGGGACCAGCGCAAAGCGCTATCGCCGGATGTGGCGACCTCAGAGGCTGACTGGATTGCACGGGGCAAGAGCGGCACAATCGTGGAAATCCGCTATATGGGGGTCTGGGATACGGTCGGGGCCAAGGGCTTGCCTATGTCTTTGTTGGGGCCGGTCGCCAAATGGTGGAACCGGCGGTACGAGTTTTACGATATGAAACTGTCATCCATGGTGCGCAACGCCCGCCATGCCATCGCGCTGGATGAGCATCGGGTGCTGTATCAGCCAACACCCTGGGACAATCTGACCAAGCTCAACAGTGGTGCGGATGGCGATGATGCGCCCTACCAGCAACTGTGGTTTGTCGGGGATCACGGCACGGTTGGGGGAAGCAAGGACACCCGCCAACTAGTTGCTTTTCCTTTGGAATGGGTCGCGAAGGGGGCAATGCAGCTTGGGCTGAAAATGAATGATACCGCGCTTATTCCCGATGTCGAAGGTGTTGCAGATGCACCATCGCCATATGTAAAAGAACCTGCCGGGGCGCTGCAGGCGTGGCGTCGGGGGCCGAGTGACCCCCGCGCTTATCATTGGTCTGTGGCTGAGCGTATGCGCCGTATCAACTATCGCCCGCGGTCAGTCGCCGTGTTGCCCAATGACTTTCCGCTGCGACCGATGGCCGAAGATATTACGCCAGAGACCCGTCTGGCGTAATCATCGTCTTGCCCCGCAGATAGGGGTGCAGAACGGCGGGCAGGGTGACGGAGCCGTCGTCTTGCTGGCCGTTTTCAACCACCGCGATCAGCGTGCGCCCCACCGCAAGGCCAGAGCCGTTAAGTGTATGCACGAACTGCGGTTTTCCGCCTTCTTCTGGCTTGTAGCGCGCGTTCATCCGGCGGGCCTGAAAATCCCCGCAGACCGAGATAGAGCTGATTTCGCGATAGGCGTTTTGGCCGGGCAACCACACCTCGATGTCATGGGTTTTGCGTGCGCCGAAACCCATGTCGCCGGTGCAAAGGGCCACCGTGCGATAGGGCAGTTCCAGCTTTTCAAGGATCGCTTCGGCGCATTTGGTCATGCGCGCATGCTCTGCGTTGCTTTCTTCAGGCTTGGTGACGCTGACCATTTCGACCTTTTCGAACTGGTGCTGGCGCAACATGCCAGAGGTGTCGCGGCCTGCCGATCCGGCCTCTGACCGGAAACACTGGGTGTGGGCAACGTAACGGCGTGGCAGGTAAGTTTCTGAAATCGTGACGTTATTCACGATATTCGTCAGCGTCACCTCTGCCGTGGGGATCAGCCACCAGCCGTTGGTGGTTTGATAGCTGTCCTCGCCGAATTTGGGCAATTGCCCGGTGCCGTACATCATTTCTTCACGCACCAGTACGGGGGTGATGGTTTCTGTTAACCCATGCTCTTCGGTGTGGGTGTCGAGCATGAATTGCGCCAGCGCGCGGTGTAGCCGTGCCACGGCGCCGGACAGTAGCACAAATCGGCTACCAGAAAGTTTCGCCGCCGTTTCAAAATCCATGCCCGGTTTGATCGCGGGAATGTCGTAATGTTCGACCGGGTCAAAGTTGAAATTGCGCGGCGCGCCGTTGCGGCGGATTTCGACGTTGTCCGCCTCATCCGCGCCATCGGGAATGTCGTCATAAGGCAGGTTCGGAATGCCCATGAGCAGATCATTCAGGCGGGTATCTTCGGCCTTGGCCTGATCGTTCAGCGCCGCGATTTCTGCTTTCTTTTCAGCAACAAGCGCACGGAGTCGTTCAAATTCAGCCTCATCACCGCGGCCCTTGGCGGCCCCCACTTCCTTGGCGGCTTTATTCGCCTCTGCCTGTGCGGTTTCGGCGGCAAGAATGGCCGCGCGGCGCGCCTCGTCAATGGCCAGAATGTCAGAGGACACAGGCGCGACTCCACGGCGAGACAAGGCTGCATCAAAAGCAGCGGGATTGTCGCGGATGGTGCGGATGTCATGCATGGGTCCGGTCCTTATTGGTGTTTGGTGCCGGTCATATGCCCGATTGCGCGCCTCAAGTGAACCGGAAAACGGTGTCGGACTTCTATCGGACAAGCGTCGGACCGCACCGGTCGGGTCGGGTGGGGTGGGGTGGGGATTTTAAGATGGGGAGCTGCTATCTCGTTTGAGTTTGTAACGCCAGTCCTCCAGGCACTGGTCAAAGCCAAGGGGGTCTAGCGAGATTGTCGGCCAATGACTTGGTCTATAGACATCATCGGGTAACAACGTACTTGCGTCACCGAATGCCTTCTCAATCTCAGATGGTGTTATTTGCACCTTGCGCAGGTCCACCCCTTTCAGGCTACTCCCCTCCAACAATACCATGAAAAGGCGCGTGTCATCATCGAACAAAGCACCATTCATATTAGTGTATGAAAAATCGGATGAATTTATGCGAACGCCTGCGAGGTTTGATTGCACTAGCGTGGCGCTTTTTGCTTCATTTAGACGAATATCTGATTTCCATAGATTGGCGAGATCGAGAGCGATGCATTCTAGATTTGCGCAGATGAAGCTAGTTTCTGACAGGTCGGTGCTGAGCGCCTCCGCCCCTATCAGACTTGCATGTCCGAAGTTCACTGCGCGCATTTTCGTATCGTGCATCCTGGTGCCGTCCAGACTGCAATTAGCTAGAACCGCACCTTCAAAATTCAATCCTGACAAGTCAAAGCCCTGGAGGTTGCTTCCCATAAGATTAATCTGCTTCAGCGACGATCCTATGGTGACAGTGTTTGTCATACGGCCAAGCGTTTGTACCGCCTTTTCCATATCGGACCGAACTGGCTTGAGCGATCGCGCCCAGCCGCGAATGCTGGATGGATCGGTCACGTCAGGGTGCAAACCAAACTCGCGATGGATCGTGTGTGCGTCGAGGCCGGGGCAGTCTTCCGTGTCTGTGTTTAAGTTTCGCCAAGTCGTTGCGGGGCATTCCTTGGGTGGGTATTCCCGCGATAATTCGCGCACATATAGCGACAGTACGCTTGCGATCCGGTCCGCCTGTTCAGGGTGTTCTTGTGCCAGCCCTTCCAGCCGATCAATTGCGGTAGCGCGGGTGATTATATCGTCCACCTCTTCGCTCAGAATTTGCCATGGCCCGCGTGCGATTTCGATCGCGCCTTTGGGCAGGCTGAACGGGCTGTCAAGGGTTTCAGATGTCGTAATCTCTTGGCCATCGCTTTGATAGACTACCGGTCGCGTTCGGCTGGTTGCAGTTTTGCGCGCGAATAGCCCGGCGAAAGCTGCATCAAGTTTGTTGTTGAGCAATGCTGCCTCGGTTGCTTCGGTTTGTTGTCGGTTATATTTGGTTCGCAACAGGGTGAGGGGCAAAGCGATCATTGCGCCCGCGACGGTCACCAGACCTGCGATCCGAAAAAGCCCCCAGCGCAAATCGTTGCCGTCAAGATTGTCCAGCTACATTGCGCCGAATGCGGTAGAGATGACGATCCATAGCAAGCCGATTAATAAGATAGTCAGGAACAGCGACCAGATGGTCAGTGCTAGAGCAAAGAGCGGATCTGGGAGGCGACTGAGGCCGAACGCATCCTTGATACCGCCCCACGTCATGGTCTGGCGGTTCGTATCGGGGAGCAAATATGCCAGTCCCAAACACACACCCAGAAATGCGATGATTGTGCTCAGTCCTCGGATGTAATCTGCGCGGAGTGTAAGCTGAATAACCTCTGCCTGTTCCATTTTCCTGCCTGCTAATTGCGTTCTTCAAATTACTACCCCATATGGCCATAAAGCGTGCGCCAAGAGAACGGGCAAATTCACTGGGCGTGCGGTTGCCATTCTGGCAGGCCGGACATAATGTGCGCCGACTTTCGTGGCCCCGGCTGCGCCACATGAATAGAGGTATGAAATGAGACCTGCCGACCTGATTATGCTGCTTTTGATCTTTGGGATCATGTATCTCTTCCTGATCCGGCCACAGCAGCGAAAGCTGAAAGAGCATCAGGCGATGCTTGAAGCCCTGCGGCGCGGTGATCAGGTCATCACCCAAGGCGGCATTGTCGGCAAGATCGTCAAGGTCAAGGAAGACAGCAACGAGATCGAGGTGCAGATCGCTGAAGGCGTGAATGTCCGTGTGGTGAAATCCACAATCACCACGGTCATGAACAAGACCGAACCGGCGAAATCCTAAGCCGTCAAAGGGCTGATACATGCTTCAAATCTCTTTCGCCAAGCAAGTGATGATCTGGTTGACGGTCATCGTGGGCCTGACACTCGCCATGCCGAACGCCTTTTACGGGCGGGTCGAGGCGCATAATGATGCGACCTATAATGCGGGCACACTGATATCCGGCGGTGCCACGCAGGAAGAGATTGATGCGATGGCCGCTGGCTGGCCGTCTTTGCTGCCCTCTGGTCTGGTCAATCTAGGCCTTGATCTGCGCGGCGGGGCGCATTTGCTGGTCGAAGTGCAGGTCACAGACGTACACGAATCTTTCCTTGAAAACTTTTGGCCCGGTGTTCGCGATGCGCTGGCCGCAGAGCGTGACACGGTTGGTTTTGTCACCCGCGAGGATAGCCCGGCCGGTGAACTGCGCGTCCGTGTTTCTGAAACTGATGGGATCGCCCGCGCCCTGGAGCTGGTCCGGGGGCTGGGCCGACCGGTCCAGTCCTTTACCGGTGCCGTGGCGAGCAATATCGAAGTCACAAATACCGGCCCGGTGCTGACCATTACGCTGAGCGAGGCAGAGCAAGTCGCACTGAATGATCGGACCATGGCGCAGACGCTGGAAATCATCCGCCGCCGGATTGATGAGGTTGGCACGCGCGAGCCGACGATCCAGCGCCAAGGGGCCGAACGTGTGCTGGTGCAGGTGCCCGGGGTCGGTTCTGCCGATGAGATTATCAAGCTCTTGGGCACCACCGCGCAGCTGACTTTTAACCCTGTGCTGGGCCGCACCACTGATCCAGATCAGACGCCGGGCAGCGGTAATGTGCTGTACCCTGCCGCAGATGAAGAGGGTGTTTTCTATATTCTGGAGCGTCGCCCCGTTGTAACGGGTGAGGACCTTGAAAATGCCCAGCTGGATTTTGACCAGAATGGCGCGCCTGCGGTGTCTTTCCGCTTCAACACCTCTGCCGCCCGTGAATTCGGTGACTATACGCTGGAAAATATCGGATCGCCCTTTGCGATTGTGCTGGACCAAGAGGTGATTTCCGCCCCGACGATCCAAAGCCACATTCCCGGCGGGTCCGGGATCATCACGGGCCGTTTCACCGTGGAAGAGGCGACAAATCTGGCGGTGTTGCTGCGCTCTGGCGCGCTGCCCGCAGAGCTGACGTTTCTGGAAGAACGCACCATCGGCCCCGAATTGGGCCAGGACAGTATCGAGGCCGGGCGGATCGCCTGTATCGTCGCTGGGTTAGCCGTGTTGATTTACATGATTATGGGCTACGGTCTGTTTGGCGTCTTTGCGAACATCGCACTGATCATCAATGTGGGGCTGATGTTCGGGCTTCTCAGCACTGTGGGGGCGACCCTGACATTGCCGGGGATCGCCGGGATCGTGCTGACCATCGGGATGGCGGTGGACGCCAATGTGATTGTCTTTGAGCGGATCCGCGAAGAGTTGAAGACCGCCAAAGGCCCGGCCCGCGCGATTGAGCTGGGGTATGAAAAGGCCCTGTCATCCATTGTGGACGCCAATATCACCACTTTCATCACTGCCGTGATCCTGTTCACCATGGGGTCCGGTCCGGTCAGCGGTTTTGCCGTGACACTGGGCTTTGGCATCATCACATCTGTCTTTACGGCGATTTTCGTGACCCGCGCCCTTATCGTGCTGTGGTTCCAGCGGACCCGCCCCAAGACAATCGAGGTTTAAGATGCGCCTGAGACTGGTTCGCGAACAGACAAATATTGATTTCTTCAAACGGGCCAAGCTGTGGCTGGGTATCTCGCTTGTTGCAATGGTGATCGCCTTTGGATCGTTTCTGATTCAGGGGCTGGCCTTTGGGATCGACTTTCAAGGCGGTACGAGCATCCGGACCCAATCCGTGCAGCCGGTCGATGTGGCCGCCTATCGCGCCGCGCTGGAGCCGCTGGAGCTGGGTGATGTGTCGATCACCGAGGTGTTCGATCCCAATTTCGACGCAAATCAGAATGTGGCCATGGTCCGCATTCAGGCGCAGGAAGGGGATGAGCGGATCGCGACGGAGACGATTGACGCGATTCAGTTTACCCTTGCCGCGATGCTGGAAAGTCAGACTTTGCTGTCGGTAGACATTGTCGATCCGTCGGCTGCCTCCGCGCTACTTTCGGCGGCGCAGGCAGTGGTGCCAAATGTTACGCAGACCACGGGTACTTCGGATTTGACGATTGTGGTCCCCGCCGGGGCGAGCCTTGAGCAACTCAATGAACTGGAGGCCGCTATCACGGATGCGGGCAGCGTGAATTCCATTCAGCGCACATTCGATAAAATCAGCTTTCCATCCGTCGAATCCGTCGGCCCCAAAGTGTCGGGCGAGTTGATCAATACGGCGATCATGGCTGTGGCGCTCGCCGTGCTGGCGATCCTGTTCTATATCTGGCTGCGCTTTGAATGGCAGTTTGCCGTCGGCGCAGTGCTGGCCCTGACGCATGACGTGATCCTGACCATCGGGATTTTCTCGGAACTGCAGATCAAGTTCGACCTCGCGATCATTGCAGCCCTGCTGACCATCGTCGGTTATTCGATCAATGACACGGTGATCGTGTTTGACCGGGTCCGTGAGAATCTGCGTAAATACAAAAAGAAAGACCTGAAAGAGGTACTGAACCTGTCGATCAACGAAACGCTGAGCCGTACCTTGATGACCTCTTTCACCACGTTGCTGGCGCTTGTGTCGCTGTTCGTGCTGGGTGGTGATGTGATCCGGGGCTTTGTCTTTGCGATGATCTGGGGTGTGATTATCGGGACATATTCGTCTATCTTTGTCGCCTCTGCCTTGCTTTTGGTGCTGGGCGTCAAGCGCGACTGGTCGAAGAAAGATCCATCTGCCGGGACACGCTACGGCCATATTGATACCTGAAGGGAGCATCATGCGCCTGAACGAGATCAGCTATAATGACGCGGTGCCAATTGATGGCTACGGCCCCGGGTTTTTCCGCATTGGCGGGAAAAAGATCGACGGTCCTGTGGCGGTCTTTGCCACAGGTGTGAAATCCTGGGGTGGTTATGAGGACACGGATGTGTTGCTGGCTCAGGCCGCTGATCTGGACGTGCTATTTGTGGGCACTGGGGCCGAGATCGCCCATCCGCCCAAAGCGTTCCGCACCCTGCTGGAAGACGCAGGGATCGGGGTGGAGGCGATGGCCTCTCCTGCGGCGTGCCGTACCTATAATGTTCTTTTGTCCGAGGGTCGCCGCGTTGGCGTGGCCCTGATCCCGATCTGAATGTTGCAAGTGACCAACCTGACCTGCGGGCGCGGCGGTGTGCCGGTGCTGAGCGGGGTCGGTTTCACGGTTGCGGCGGGCGAGGCGCTGATCTTGCGCGGCCCGAATGGCATCGGCAAGACCACCTTACTGCGCACATTGGCTGGATTGCAGCCTGTCTTGGCCGGGACGGTCGCGTTTCCGGAAGAGCAGGGCGCCTATGCCAGCCATGCGGATGGCATCAAATCCGCGCTGACCATCCGTGAAAACCTGCAATTCTGGGCGGATATTTACGGGGGCGGTGGATCGGGATCCACCTTACGGGAGACCGCGCTAGCTGCTTTTGATCTGCTGGATTTGCAGCACCGCATGGGGGGCACCTTGTCGGCGGGGCAGAAGCGCCGCCTTGGCCTTGCCCGATTGGCCGTGATCGAACGCAAGGTGCTGTTTCTGGATGAGCCCACCGTGTCGCTGGATGGATTTTCGGTAAAGCTTTTTGCGGAATGGCTGCGTGGTCATTTAGCGGATGGCGGGCTGGCGGTGATTACCACGCATATTGATTTGGGGATCGATGCGCCGGAGCTGGATCTGACCCCCTATCAAGCTGCGCCCGACCAGCGCGGCGGGTCGGATGAGGCGTTCTTGTGATCGCGCTTTTGCTGCGGGACCTGCGGCTGGCAGTGCGCGCCGGGGGCGGCTTTGGGCTGGGGCTGGCGTTTTTCCTGATCGTCGTGGTGCTGGTCCCCTTTGGCGTGGGGCCAGAGACCGCACTGCTAAGCGGGATCGCGCCGGGCATCCTATGGGTGGCGGCATTGCTGGCGGCACTATTGTCGCTCGACCGGATATTTGCGCTGGACTATGAAGATGGATCACTGGCGCTGCTGTCCACAGCCCCCTTGCCACTGGAAGGCGTCGGGCTGATCAAAGCATTGGCCCATTGGATCACCACCGGGCTGCCCTTGACCATCGCAGCCCCGGCGCTGGGGTTTCTGCTGAGCCTTGCGCAGGAGGCTTATACCTATCTGCTGCTGTCGCTGTTAATTGGCACCCCGGCGCTGTCGATGATTGGCACTTTCGGGGCTGCGTTGACGGTGGGGTTACGGCGGGGTGGGTTGCTGTTGTCCCTGCTGGTACTGCCGCTGTATATCCCCACGCTGATTTTCGGGGCCGAGGCGGTGCGGCGCGGTGCCGACGGGTTGGACCCGACCGGGGCATTATTGCTGCTGACGGCGCTGACAGCGGGGAGCTTTGCGATCCTGCCTTTCGCCACTGCGGCGGTGTTACGCATCAATCTGCGGTGATGGGGATTGAGCGGGTGCAAAGGGCGGGATAGAAAATGGAAATGTCGATCTGGGAATATGCCAATCCGAAACGCTTCATGGGCTGGACGCGACCTGTCATGGTCTGGTGTCTGGGGCTGGCCGCGCTGTGTCTGGCCGTGGGGTTAATTTGGGGGTTCTTTTTGACCCCTGATGATTTCCGGCAGGGATCGACCGTCAAGATCATCTATCTGCATGTGCCTGCTGCCTTGATGGCGATCAATGCCTGGATCATGATGCTGGTTGCCTCGGTGATCTGGGTGGTGCGGCGGCATCATGTCTCGGCTCTTGCTGCCCGCGCAGCCGCGCCGGTCGGTCTGACCATGACGCTGATCGCGCTGTTTACCGGGGCGATTTGGGGCCAGCCTATGTGGGGCACCTATTGGGCGTGGGACCCGCGCCTGACATCGTTTTTGATCCTGTTTCTTTTCTATTTGGGCTACATCGCCCTGTGGGAGGCGATTGAAGATCCCGATACCGCCGCCGATCTGACCAGTGTCTTATGCATGGTGGGGTCGATCTTTGCGGTTCTGTCCCGCTATGCAGTGCTGTTTTGGAACCAGGGCCTGCATCAGGGCGCGTCGCTTTCGCTGGATAAAGAGGAAAACGTGGCCGATGTATTCTGGGTGCCCTTGCTGGTCTGTATCGCAGGGTTTGTACTGCTGTTTGTGGGGCTCGTGCTGATGCGCACCCGCACTGAAATTCGCGCCCGCCGGATGCGTGCGCTGGAAGCGAGGATGGCCCGTGCCTGATCTGGGGAATTACGCGGTCGAGGTCCTGTCGGCCTATGCCGTGAGCATTGCCTTGCTGGCGGTGCTGATCGGGCTGAGCTGGCGGCGGTATATGCGCGTGCGGGCGGCGCTGGCGCGGGTGGAAAACCATGGCTAAGATATCTCCGCTTGTGGTTATCCCGCCGGTGATGTTTGCCGCGCTTGCAGGGCTGTTCGCCGCAGGGATGATGCGGGACAATCCAGATGAGCTGCGTTCGACCTTCATCGGCCGTACAGCACCGGCACTGCCAGAGGCAGCGGTCCAGGGGACCGCGCAGCTGCGCGATGCTGATTTGCGTGATGGTGCGGTCACCATCGTGAATTTCTGGGCCAGCTGGTGCCCCCCCTGCCGGGCAGAGCATCCGACGTTGCTGGATTTGCAGGCACAGGGCTACCGCGTTGCCGGGATCAATTTTCGCGATCAGCCAGAACAGGCCGCGGCCTATCTGGCGGACTATGAAGATCCGTTTTTTGCGACAGGCTTTGATCCCCGTGGCCGGGTGGCCATCGACTGGGGCGTGACCGCCCCGCCAGAGACATTTATCGTGGACGGCGAGGGGACCGTGTTGTTTCGCTATGTCGGCCCGCTGGTCGGCTCGGATTATGAGCAGCGGTTCTTGCCGGAACTGGCGAAGGCGGTCGAGTAGGGTGGATTGAAATCCACCTTACGGGCTGGTGTCACCTGAGAGCGGGCCATCGGCTGATTGCGCCGGGGGCAGCTCTATCAGCGACAGTGCCTCCATCCCGCCGATAATCGAATCCGTGGCAATCGTGGCAAGGATGATCCCCATCACCCGGCTGATCACGCTGGCCCCGGTCGTGCCGATCAACCGGTTTACATAAGTGGCGAGCAGCAGGAGCGCGAGGGTGATACCCATGACCATTACCAAAAGCGCGGCGGTGATCATTTGGTCGGTCAGCGGTTCGCTGTGATTGTCGGTCAGCACCACGACAGCCAGCATCGCGCCGGGTGAGGCGATGGAGGGCATGGCGAGGGGGAAGACCGCCCCGGCGAGGTGATCCTTGCCTGCCTCTTCGATCTCTGTTTCGGCCTTGGAGTGGCCGAAGATCATGGTCATCGCAAAGGCAAAGAGGATCACGCCGCCTGCAATCTGGAAAGAGCCGAAGCGCAGGCCCAGTGTCTCCAAGAGGAACTGACCGCCGATGAGGAAGGCGAGCAGGACCAGCGTCGCGATGAAGACCGCGCGCACTGCGTAGCGACGGTGCAGGGCTCTGGGAACGGAGGCGACGGCAAAGAGGAACACCGGAATTGAGCCGACCGGGTCGATCACCACGAAGAGCGTGACGAATTCGCGAAGAAGGTCGGTGATGTTCACGGGTGCATGGGCCTTTGTCTACAGGGTTGTCGTGGTCCTAGCGGGAGCCGTGCGGCGGATCAATGGGGCAGCGTGCCGCTGGCGATCAGAACCTTGTCATAACGTGGCCAAATTCTTTCAAGAATTTTGAAAAATCTTTGGAAGCATTTTGGGCAGGGGACGTTGGCAAAGGGCAGAAGTGGCTCGCCGTAAAACGAAAAGCCCGGCGCGTTGGCCGGGCTTTCTTGCGTTCACTTTGGCAGTTTATGCCGCTTTGGCGAGGTTGCGCAGCACGTAGTGTAGCACGCCGCCGTTTTTGATGTAGTCAATCTCAACCGCAGTATCGATCCGGCATTTCAGCGTGATGTCCTTGGTCGTGCCATCTGCAAAGGTGATGTTTGCGGACACCTCTTGCAGGGGTTTGACGTCGGACAGGCCTGCGATCGTCACTGTTTCTTCGCCCGTCAGGCCCAGCGATTTGCGCGTGTCGCCGCCTGTGAATTCGAACGGCACCACGCCCATGCCTACAAGGTTGGAGCGGTGGATGCGTTCGAAGTTCTCGGCGATCACGGCCTTTACACCCAACAGCGCGGTGCCTTTGGCGGCCCAGTCACGGGACGAACCCGCGCCATATTGCTCACCCGCGAAGATCACCAGCGGAGTGTCGTTGCCCTGATAATCCATCGCGGCGTCAAAGATCGAGGTCTGCGCGCCATCGGGGCCTTTGGTATAGCCGCCTTCGACACCGTCGAGCATTTCGTTCTTGATGCGGATGTTGGCGAAAGTGCCGCGCATCATCACCTCGTGGTTGCCGCGCCGCGAACCGTAGCTGTTGAATTCGCGCACGGGCACCTGCCGTTCGATCAGATACTGACCGGCGGGGGTGCTGTCTTTGAACGAACCTGCGGGGGAAATGTGGTCGGTGGTGACCATATCGCCCAGCACAGCGAGGACTTTGGCGTTGACCACGTCGTTGATGCTGCCCGCGTCCTTGGACATGCCTTGGAAATAAGGCGGGTTCTGCACGTAGGTCGACGCGGCAGGCCAGTCGTAGGTTTCGCCATCGCTGGTTTCCACCGCCTGCCATTTTTCGTCGCCTTTAAAGACGTCGGCATATTTGCTGATGAACGCTTCACGGGTGACGGTCTTTTCGACCAGCGCGTTGATTTCAGCGGAGGAGGGCCAGATGTCTTTCAGGTAGACATCATTGCCGTTCTTATCCTGACCGATCACATCTTTGGCCAGATCTACATTCATATCGCCGACCAGCGCATAGGCCACGACAAGCGGCGGCGATGCGAGATAGTTGGCACGCACATCGGGGGAAATCCGGCCTTCGAAGTTCCGGTTGCCCGACAGCACAGAGGTGGCGATCAGGTCGTAGTCGTTGATCGCTTTGGAGATTTCAGGCTCCAACGGGCCAGAGTTCCCGATGCAGGTGGTGCAGCCATAGCCAACAAGGTTGAAGCCGATTGCATCGAGGTCTTCTTGCAGGCCAGCCGCTTCGAGATATTCGGACACGACCTGCGATCCGGGGGCGAGCGATGTTTTCACCCAAGGTTTGCGGTTCAGCCCCAGTTCACGGGCCTTGCGGGCCACCAGACCTGCACCGATCATCACATAAGGGTTGGATGTGTTGGTGCAGGAGGTGATCGAGGCGATCACGATAGACCCGTCGTGCAGCTGATAATGGCCGTCATCGGTCATCACATAGCCGCGCTGGTGGTGGCCTTCGTCACCGGGGATGTCGCGTGGTTCGGGCTGGCCGCCTTCGCCTTCCCAGCGGATTTCAGCATTGGCGCTGGCGTCTTTGCCTTCGCGGATGCCTTTGACGTATTTGCCAAATTCAGTCCCGGCAACATCAAGCGCGATGTAATCCTGCGGGCGTTTCGGACCCGAAATCGCAGGCACGATGGTGCCCATGTCGAGCGAAAGCGTTTCGGTATAGACAGGTTTATAGCTCTCGTCGCGCCAGAAGCCGTTTTCCTTGGCATAGGCTTCGACAAGGGCGATCCGGTCTTCGTCGCGGCCAGTGTTGCGCAGGTAACGCAGGGTTTCGCCGTCAATCGGGAAGAAGCCACAGGTCGCGCCATATTCGGGCGCCATGTTGGCGATGGTCGCCCGGTCAGCCAGCGGCAGCCGGTCCAACCCGTCACCGAAGAATTCGACGAATTTGCCAACAACGCCCAGTTCGCGCAGCATTTCCACGACTTTCAGTACCAGATCGGTACCTGTGGTCCCTTCGAGCATCGCGCCTGTCAGTTCAAAGCCCACGACCTCGGGGATCAGCATGGAAATCGGCTGGCCGAGCATTGCTGCCTCTGCCTCGATCCCGCCGACGCCCCAGCCCAGAACGGCAAGCCCGTTGACCATGGTGGTGTGGCTGTCGGTGCCGACCAGCGTATCAGGATAGGCGACCTCTTCCCCATTCTGGTCCGTATCGGTCCAGACGGTCTGGGCGAGGTATTCCAGGTTCACCTGGTGGCAGATGCCGGTGCCCGGTGGCACAACGCGGAAGTTGTTGAACGCGCCCTGGCCCCATTTCAGGAACTGGTAGCGTTCCATGTTGCGCTCGTATTCGCGGTCCACATTCATCTGGAACGCGCGGGGGTTGCCGAATTCGTCGATCATGACCGAGTGGTCAATGACCAGATCAACCGGGTTCAACGGGTTAATCTGCTGGGCGTCGCCGCCAAGGGCCACGATGCCATCGCGCATTGCAGCAAGGTCAACAACGGCAGGCACGCCGGTGAAATCCTGCATCAGCACGCGGGCCGGGCGATATGCGATTTCGCGCGGGTTCTTACCGCCTTTGGTGGCCCACTCGGAAAACGCCTTGATGTCATCAACAGAGACCGAGAACCCGTCGTCTTCAAACCGCAGCAGGTTTTCCAGCACGACCTTGAGCGCGGCAGGGAGTTTTGAGAAGTCACCCAAACCTGCCGCTTCGGCGGCAGCGATGGAGTAATAGGCGACGCTTTGGTTGCCCACGGTGAGTGTTTTACGGGTTTTGGCTGTATCCGTGCCGACGGTGATAGGCATGTGAATCCCTTTCCTGGCGGAGGCTGTGAAGGTTCTTAGGTGGCTTGTGCCCCAAGGACGAAGCGCGATCAAGGGGGCTGCCGCAGTTTTTGTATACCATTGTGCACAAAGTGCCTGATTCGTGAACGCGGCTTAAACGCCACAGTGACATTTCACTCGCAATTCATTGATTGGTCATTACATCCAAAGCCCAATACACCAAAGCGGTACTAATACCGTCAGGACTTCTCATGCGCCCGTTTTTTGCTGTTCTCGCTTTCGCCGGTCTGTTGTCATCTCATCCGGCCACCGCACAAAACGGGCCTGTTGTGGTCGAGCTTTATACCTCGCAAGGCTGCTCTTCCTGTCCGCCGGCGGATGCGCTGCTGCATGATCTGGGCAATCGTGACGACGTGATCGCATTGGCGCTGCATGTGGATTACTGGGATTATATCGGCTGGGCCGATAGTTTCGCACAACCCGCCTTTACGGCCCGGCAGCACGCCTATGCGCGGGCGCGCAACGCCGAAATGGTCTTTACCCCACAGATGATCATCAACGGGCAGGACAGTGTTGTGGCCTCACGCGCGATGCAGGTGGTGGACGCGATCCAGGCGCACCGTGCAAAAGGCAACGCGGTGCAGGTGAGCATGCAGCGTAACGGTGAGAGCGTGACAATTAACGCGACACCGACAGCGCGGGGTGACTATCTTGTGCAGCTGGTGCGCTATACTCCCTCTGAAACGGTGCAGATTCGCCGGGGCGAAAACGCCGGGCACGCCTATAATTACGCCCATATCGTGAATGCCTGGAATGTGATCCATCGTTGGGACGGCGCAGATGCGCTGGCGATTGAGGTAAGTGCCGCAGGCACGGATCCTGCCGTTGCAATCATCCAACATGCGAACAATGGGGCAATCGTTGGTGCGGCTGAGCTGCGCTAGGCGTCTAAGCCCCTTGCGATGTAGGTTGTTCGGCCGTTTTTCGATCATCGCCGCGCCGTTTTTTCCAGCGCCGGTGCACCCAGAACCATTGTGCCGGATTGCGGGCGATCTGCGCTTCTAGCCGCTGGGTCACCTCGATCATCATGTCTTCGACACTGCCTTGTGCGACCGGCGCTTCCACCTCAACCGCAAAGGACAACCCGTCGGCCTGCCGAATGCCAAAATAAGGGATCACAAGCGCATCCATCTTGCGCGCGATATCGGCGACGGATGTGGCGGTGTGGGCGGGGTGGCCCAGAAACGGGATGCGTACGCCTTTTGCGTTCACATCAAACAGCAATGTGCCCATGCCGCCGCGCTTCAGATGTCGCGCAAAACCCATGGTGCCGCGTGGGCCCTGTTCAAAAACCGGCCCGCCCCAGGACGTCATCGTCTTGGCATAATGCGCATTGAAATAAGCGTTTTGCATCGGGCGATAAAGCCCGCCGATTGTGTGGCCCATGCGTGTGAGAACTTGGCGCGGGGCCTCATGATTGCCAAAATGAGCGGTGACAAAAAGCACCGGGCGCTTGTCTTGCGCTGCCTGTGCCAGCGGTTCCAGCCCGGCACCGGTCGGGGTGGTCGTTGACAGGTATTCGCCGAATTCTCGCCACGCATAGTTTTCGATCAAGGTCCGCCCGAAATTGTCGCAGCAGCCATTGGCAATACTGCGGCGTTCGTCGGCGGCCATGTCGGGGTAAATCAGGGCGAGGTTTTCTTCCGCCCGGCGGCGATAGCCCGCCAGCGGGCCGATCCCGCGCCGCAGCGCCGCCCCCATCAGCGGCACGCGCCGTTCATAAGGCAGCGCCAGAAGCGTGCGGATCAGACCGCGCAGCACGCGGTCGGCGAACCAATCTTTGCGGTCGCCTTCGGGGTCGGTTTCTTGGGTCACTTATGCGTCCGGTGTTTTGGCCAGCCCTGTGCCGATCATGCTGTCGCGGGTGACCAGCGCGGCCAGTGCCTCCGCCGTCCAACCTGCGGTCCCGGCAGGGCGGGCAGGGATCACAATATAGCGCATGTCGGCGGTGCTGTCATGCACGCGAACGGTGGTCTCATCGGGCAAGGTTACACCGAATTCAGCCAGCACTTTGCGTGGTTCCTTGACCGTTCGTGACCTGTAGGCGCGGGATTTGTACCAATCGGGCGGCAGGCCCAGCAGGTTGCGCGGGTAGCAAGAACAGAGCGTACAGACGATAATGTTATGCGTGTCGGCGGTGTTTTCCACTGCGATCAGCTTCATCGGGCCGATATCAAACCCCATTTCGCGTGTGGCGATACTGGCGTCTGCCATTAGCGCCTTGCGGAAATCCGGATCGGTCCAGGCGCGCGCCACAACCGCTGCGCCGTTGGCTGGACTGCGCGCATCCATCGCGTCAATCTGGGCGCTGATTTCGGCCGCCGTCACCACGCCCTTTTCAATAAGCAACTCGCGAATCGCGATTTCCATCTGCTGCCAATAGGTAAGCGGGTGGTCATCATCCGGCCGGTACGGATGGCCCGAGGGCGACAGGTGATCGTGATGGTCATGGGGCATGAACAGGTTCCAGCCAATGGGCGTAGATTTCAGCGTCGAGCGTGTCTGCCGGGTTTTCGGCGGCATCGCCCCAGATATCAGCCATGGTAAAACGAACACGGTAGAGCGGCAGTTTTTCCGCTGGGCGATCATAGGCCAATGCTTCGGGATTGGGGAAGGGGCCAAGCTGGCGTTCGACCCAGCCGATCTTGCCGCGCAGATAGGCCGGGGTGCGCACATGGCCGGGCGGCATATCGGCGCGCACACGCATATAAGCGCGCTCAGTCACCGGTTGCCTCACCATAGGTCTGACCGCGCGCGGCGACCTCGCTCATCCGGCGACCGAGTTCGGCTGTGGTGTAAACACCCGCTTCGATCAGGTTCTGGTTCACAGCGGCAATCCAGCGCTCGTAATAAGTCATTGTTTCAAAGGCGTCCGCGCCCATGTCTTCCAGCACGCGGCGTAGCCCGTCGACGGTGAAATGACCCTTGGTTGAGCAAAGCACCATCAGCGCATCAACGCGTTTTTCCCACAGGTGGAAATCATGCTGTTCGGACGGGACAGGGCCGGCTGCGGTACCGCCCATGTCGTGCCAGCGACGACCGGCTGTGTGATCGGGTGCATTTTCCATGCAGTGAATTTAGATCAGAACGGCGCGGACTGTCCACGCGCTATTCGTCCTCTTCGCCCTCATCCGGGTCGATCAGGGTGATGACCCCGCTTTCAGCGATTTCGCGGATTGCAGTGGTGACGGCGGCCATCGCCTCTTCGCCTTCGGATTTCTTGACCCGGCCGCGCTCGTCCACCTCTTCGCGGATTTGCTCGGCCATACGTTGCGAAATGCTGCTGAGAATGAATTCCGCAGATTTGCGCAGGTCTTCCTCTCCGGCGAGTGCGGCGGCGATGGCGGTGGTCAGAACCTCATTATCGACCGAGCGGATGCAGTTCGGCACATCGGTGGGCTTCACGCGTGGGCCGATATCCTTGAAGGTAAAGATCGCCTTGCGCACATCATTGGCAAAGTCCGGATCCTTGCTGTCTAGCCCTTCCAGCACATCCTCGCGCTTATCCGTGATAGTCGAGTTGAGGATCGCGCCAAGACGCTGCACCGGTGCTTTGTCAAAGGCGGGGTTGTCGGGATAGGCGTAATCTTCTGCCAGCGCCTTGCCGATGCGGCGGACCGCATCGGGCGAGACATCGGCGGTCTGCGACATGGCAAATGTGATTCGGCGCGCCCGGTCGCCTGGGGTCTTCCCCAGAACCTCTGCGGCCATACCAACAGGCAGTTTGGACAATGCGACTGCGCAGACTTCGACGCTTTCGGCGGTCATAATGGCGACAAGCCGCTCAACCGGCAGATCGACCAGACGCGGCCAGTGGTCCCCATTACGCACGCTTGCAGTCTGTTTGCGCAACCGTTCGGCCAGTTCAGGGCTGAGATGATCCGCCAGCGCCATAATCGCCCCATCACGTGTGCCAGGGGCAGCAAGGCCAACCGCCTCAAGCTCACTCACAAATTCCTCGGCCACAGCAGAGACCGTACTGCGATCCACAAGGCGAATAGCACCGAGTTCACGGGTCAGCGCCTCTTGCAGCGATTCGGGAAGATCAGCGAGCGACAGGCTGCCCCCTTCGCTGATCAGCATGTGAACAATCATCGCAGCCTTGCGGCGGCGGGTCAGGGTGGATGTGTCAGGGGATGAAAGCGCGAAATCCATATCCATTCCAATACGACAATTGACGTAAAAGAATGGTTAGCCGGGATGGGTTACCATAATAGACATGGTTTTCAGTCGTTGTACTGTCTCTGGTGGAATTTCGGACTGCTTCATGGTCAATTTGTGCATCTCTTCAACCAGTTCACACATGTCCGCGATTTCCTGATCAGTGAACTCACGATCATTTCTGGCAAAGCCCGCCATGCTGCGGCTGCCACCAGAATCAGTGGAATAGACAGCACCATAACGCATGTTATGTTCAGCTGCTGCATCAAGTACATTGTCCGGATCGTTGAGCTCTGACCAACGGCAACTGCCAAGGTTTTCAAAGCACCATGCTACTGTAGGGTCTGACATTACAAACCCATGCTGGGAGTAATATTCCAACCACTTTTTGCTATAGGTGTGAAACATAAATCGAGGGGTCGTATAATTGACTTGCAGACCGGTTACATAACCGGCTGGTGTCAATTCTTTCAGCTTCCCCAAGATCTTACTGATCTCTACCTGTCTATCGGACATAATCGGACTCGCTTTCCGGTTGCCAACCCTCGCCATTCAAAATACTCTTCAACGGGGCATTGCGTATCATCATTGTAGGTATAACAGTGCGAAAGCAACAGGGCTTTTGTCGAAATAAAATGGCCTCGAGGTACTTGAATGTCGGCTTTACTAGGTCCTGATGAGATTGGGCAGCTTGCGCCATCGGGACATTACATAGCACTTAGGATTGGCTTTGCCTTTCCGATGGAAGAGGTGAATGCTTTTCCAAGGCAGTGGATAGAACATTATACAAATCAACGGTTTATGCTCTTTGATCCGGTTGTGCGCTGGGCATATGGTAATGTCGGTACCTGCCGGTGGAGCGATATCCCACTGGACGATCCGAAGCGCGTCATTGCCCAGGCCCAGACCTTTGGCATGCGCTATGGCGTGACGATTTCCATCTTCGATGGCGGGTCGGACGGGCAACGATCTTTTGCATCCTTTACGCGATCAGATAGAGAGTATACCGACTTAGAGGTGAAACTTCTTAAGGCTTTCTTAACGCGTCGGCATAATGAGACCGCCCCGCCGACCAATTTGACTCGGGCTGAGTTGGAAGCGCTAGGTATGGTTAAAGATGGAAAGCGACTCAAGGAGATCGCCCATGAGCTGAGTGTGAGTGAAGGCGCGGTTAAGCAACGGTTGAAAAACGCCAAGCTGAAATTAGGAGCGAAAACAGGGACTCAGGCGGCGACGCTCGCAAGCCAATACGGACTGATCTGATATCTCGGCACTTTTTTTCACTCAAATTGGAACATTTCGAGTAAATTTGTCATCGTCGTTGTTACCACGATGCAATACGAACGTTCCGCGAACAATTGTTCGCGCTTGGGTAGAAAGAAAGTGAACATGGAAAATATAACATTCAACCTCGCGCAACTTCACCAGTATGGCAGCGCATTTTACGAATTTCTTGCATTGCGGAAGACATTTTTTGTCGACCAGTTGGGATGGGATATTCCGCATGATGACCATGTTGAAATGGATCAGTATGATAACCCTACGGCACATTATTCGCTGGTTCTGAAAGATGGTAAAGTTGTGGGTGGCGGACGTGCGATGGCGACGACTGCTGAATGGGGATCACACACCTACATGTTGCGCGACGCCGTTGCTGGAAAGCTCGTCGGTATTCCGGCTGATATCATTCCTGATGCAGCCGTCCATCGGGGCGTCTGGGAATGTACACGCGTTGTGATTTCAGATGAAATCACGTCCGCTGACGAGCGTGCACAGTGTTTGTCCCTGATTGTCGACGGGTTGGTCGGTGAAGCCCGCAAGAAAGACGCGACTGAGATGATCACTCTGAGCAGGCCTTCGCTTTTGCGGGCGCTGCGCAAGTTGGGATATGACGTCAAATATATTGGTGCGCCCTATGTGAACGCGGAAGACGGTCGCCGCTATGTCGCAATGAGCATGCCTGCGGTGATGGCCGGACGTCACGCTGCGACGGCGGTTCATACGCTGCCGAAATCAACGCATCTGCCGCAACACTATCCCGTGCACGCGCCTTCGGTTGTCTGATGCAGAATAGGTGACCGGCCAGCAGTTTCGCCCCGGCCGGTCACGCAAATTCGTTCAGGTGCCAAAGACACGGGCAAAGATCGTCTCCACATGTTTGGTGTGATAGCCAAGATCGAATTTCTCTTCGATCTCAGCAGGTGACAGCGCGGCTGTGACCTCTTCATCGCCGAGCAGTTCGGTTTTGAAATCCGCACCCTGCTCCCAGACTTTCATCGCGTTGCGCTGCACGAGGCGGTAAGCATCTTCGCGGCTGACGCCCGCTTGGGTCAACGCCAACAGAACCCGTTGTGACATGACCAGCCCACGGAATTTATTCATGTTAGCCAGCATGTTGTCGGGATAAATAACCAGTTTCTCGATCACGCCCGCAAGCCGGTGCAACGCGAAATCGAGTGTGATTGTCGTGTCCGGCCCGATTGCACGCTCGACCGAAGAATGGCTGATATCGCGTTCGTGCCACAGGGCGACATTTTCCATCGCGGGTACCACGGACATGCGCACCAGACGCGCCAGCCCGGTCAGGTTTTCGGTCAGGACTGGATTGCGTTTATGCGGCATCGCGGACGAGCCTTTCTGGCCGGCTGAAAAGAACTCTTCAGCCTCCAACACCTCGGTCCGCTGCATGTGACGGATTTCGATCGCAATGTTTTCGATGCTGCTGGCGATCACGCCGAGCGTGGCAAAGAACATCGCGTGGCGATCGCGGGGGATCACCTGGGTGCTGATCGGTTCGGGGATCAGGCCCAGTTTCGCGCAGACATGTTCCTCCACCGCGGGGTCAATATTGGCGAATGTGCCAACAGCGCCGGAAATCGCGCCGGTGGCGATTTCTTCGCGGGCCGCCAGCAGACGGCTGCGACTCCGGTCCATTTCGGCATAGAAGCGGGCAAATGTCAGCCCCATGGTGGTGGGCTCCGCGTGGATGCCGTGGCTGCGCCCGATGCGGATTGTGTCTTTATGTTCATGCGCGCGGGTTTTCAGCGCGGCGAGCACCCGGTCCATACCGGCGATCAGGATATCCGTGGCGCGCACCAATTGCACATTCAACGTGGTGTCGAGCACATCCGAAGATGTCATGCCCTGATGCACAAAGCGGGCCTCTGTCGATCCAATATGTTCGGCCAGATGGGTGAGAAAGGCGATCACGTCATGTTTGGTGACGGCCTCAATCTCGTCGATCCGGGCGACGTCGAATTCCACATCTTTCGCTTTCCAGACGGCCTCGGCGCTTTCTTTGGGAATCACGCCCAGATCGGCTTGCGCGTCACAGGCGTGGGCCTCGATCTCGTACCAGATGCGGAACTTGGTAGCGGGGTCCCAGATAGCGGTCATTTCGGGGCGAGAGTAACGCGGGATCATATGGGACACCTTTGATATGGGCTGGGCAGCGGTTTCGCCTTGCCTCATAAAGCGCTGGTGCGAAAGGCTCAAGGGAGACAGATATGTTGGGACCGCGCGATTTCGAAGGCCGCTGGCAGATCACACGGGAGATCACCGACCGGCAGGCGGGGCAGAGCGGGCGGCTTGCGGGGGTGGCGACGCTGACGCAGCAGGGGGTAGATCGGCTGCTTTATGCAGAGACTGGCACGCTGACCTTGGGGGATGGCGCACCGATGGTGGCTACGCGGCGCTATCAATGGCACTTCAGGTCGGACAGTGTCGAGGTAACATTCGAAGACGGTGCGCCATTTCACAGCTTTGCACCTGCGGGATATGTGACCGGCACGGAACATCTGTGCGGTGAGGATACCTACCGCGTGCGCTATGATTTCATTCCCTGGCCGCGCTGGCGCAGCGTCTGGATCGTGACTGGCCCGCGCAAGGATTACACGTCAATTACCGAATTCATACGTTAGCTGAGTCGTAAGGTGGGTCTTGACCCACCTTACGTTGTGGCGTCTGTTGGCGCTGGATAGCGGGTCTCGCGTTGCTTGGCGTAGTCGCGCAGCAGGGCGGCGCGGCCGGGGCGGAAGGATGCGCCAGAGCGGCGTAGCCCATTGATCCGAGGCAGTAGGAAATGCCGATAATCCTGCCGCAGACAGCACCAGCCCAACAGACCGATCTTGCTTTCTACATAGGCAATCACCAGCGGGTAGACCCGGCGCGTTGTCGCCCGGCCTGCAGCATCCACGTAATCAACCTCAAGCTCTTCTTCACCCCAGAGCGCGGCCCGGATCACGGACATGTCGGGCAGGGTGGCCGGGTCGGCATGGGTGCGGATGGCCATATGGGTGGCATGCAGCACCTGCCGCTGCACCCGTTCGGGTAGGCTGGCCGATATCTTGGCCAGCGCCGCGCTGGCTGCATTGGCCAGATCGCGGTCGCCGCGTTGCTGCACGTCGCTCAGGCCAAGCACCAGCGCCTCAACCTCCAGCCGGTCAAACATCTGCGGTGGCAGGGCGGGGTCCTCGGTCAGGGTGTAGCCATAGCCCGGCGCCCCGTCGATCAGCGCACCGCCCGCGCGCAAGCTGTCGATGTCGCGATAAAGCGTGCGCTCGGACACTTCGGTTTCTGTGGCCAGCCGTGCGGCGGTGACCGGCTGCGGCAGTTGCCGTAGGGCCTGCAAAAGGCGGAATAGGCGTTCAGAGCGGCTCATTTCATCCTGACGAAAACTGACAGTGGTAAGGGCGTAAGACCAGCAGCATGGAAACCACGCAAAAGGACATCACATCATGCTGACATTGTATCACGCCCCATATTCACGTGCGACACGGATCATCGCGCTGATCGCGGAACTGGATATTTGGGATCAGATCGACATTCACACTGTGAGCGTTGCGCGCGCGGATGGGACAGGCGGGGCTGACCCGGCCAACCCGCATCCCGACGGCAAGGTGCCTGTTCTTGTTCATGACGGGGTGGAGATCCGCGAAACCATTGCGATTATGCTCTACCTGACCGATCTGTTCCCGCAGGCAGGCTTTGCGCCGATTACGGGGGACAAGGATCGCGGCAGCTATCTGAGCTGGCTGGCCTGGTATGCCGGGGTGATGGAACCGGTCTATGTGGCTGTGGCGGCGCAGGTGGAACACCCAATCTTTCATGCGACCTTTCGGGGCGTGGCAGAGGTTGTGGCGGTGCTGAAATCCCAATTGTCAGAAACGCCCTATCTGCTGGGCGACAGTTATTCTGCGGCGGATCTGTTGGTCGTCTCACCCTATCAGTGGTTTCAGGACGGGGTGCCGGATGATCCGGTGATCAAGGACTGGGTGGCGCGTTGCACGGCGCAAAATTCGCATGCGGTGGCTGGGCGCTATGATGCAGGCCTGACCGCCAAAGCCATCGTAGGCTGAGGCATAAAAAAAGGCGCTGCAAATGCAGCGCCTTTTTCAAATCGTCCGGTCATTCAAACCGGTGGTTTGCCCCGCACGGCACGCGAAATCATCGCGATGACGAACAGGATCAGGAACACAAAGAACAGAATTTGTGCGATACCTGCGGAGGCACCGGCGATCCCACCGAAGCCCAGAACGGCGGCGATCAATGCGATCACCAGGAATGTAATGGCCCAACCCAACATAGCGTCTTCCTCTCTTCTATTTACAAAATGGCATCATATATGCCTTGCAGAAAGAACGTGCTGCGGGCCATTTGGTTCCCGGTTTTGTGTTGCGTTAAGTTTTGTCGGCGCAGACGGGGCGGATGATCGGCGTAGCTCTCAGGAAAAACTCTGCAAGAATTCACGCATATCTGTCGTGCTTTGCTGCATGATCTGTGCAAGCGGGCGCGATAAAATCAGGCATGCGGGCGGTTTGAGGAGCAGGGTGAACAATGTGTGATATATGGACGGGACGGGCGCGCAGCATGCACCCACGCGGTGGACGTCGCAGCGTTCTCAGAACCGCCGCATGATACCTGTTCCCTCAACGTTGGAACGCCGGGGCAGGGCGACAACACTGCTGCGCTGGGTAGCCCGTATGCTGGCATGCCTGCTTGTGTTGGGCGTGGTGGCAGGTTTCGCTGGGCGGCTGCACCCGGTGGGTGACACCCTTGCGCTGCTTCGTATACCGCTGGGCGGGATGTGTTTGCTGATTGCAGCCTGCCCGGCGCCGCGCCGGGACCGGGCTGCGCTGATCATTGCGGCCTTGCTAGCGCTTGGCACCACGCTGCCGTTGTTTGGGTCGGGGCAGGCAGGCGGTGAGGTGACCGTTTATAGCAAGAACCTATGGTATCGGAATTCTGCGCTGCCGGAACTGGCCGCTGATATCCGTGCCAGCGGGGCAGAGGTGGTGATGCTGCAAGAGGTATCGCAGCGCAATGAGGTGATCCTGACCGCGCTGCGCGATACCTACCCCTACCAGCATCTTTGCCGGTTTTCATCGTGGAGCGGGCTGGCAGTGCTATCAGCCTATCCGATCATGGAGACGCGCTGTTCTGACAGGCGGGCCGCCGCAGTGGCGCGGCTGGCGGGGAACGGGCAAAGCTTTTGGGCGGCCTCTGTCCATCTGCAGTGGCCCTATCCGTATGGCAACGCGGCGTCTGCAGAGAGGGCGGTTGATCTGCTGGCTGATCTGGATGGGCCGGTTGTGATGGCGGGGGATTTCAACATCTTTCCATGGGCGGCCAGCGTGCGTGGCCTGAACCGGGTAACGGGTACAAGCACGGTCGGGCCTATCCGCCCTACATATTGGTTGCGTGGCGTGCCGATTTTTCTTGATCATGTCCACGCGCCGGGCGGCGGCAGCGCGTCCTATCGCCCGCTGCTGGGATCGGACCATGCGGGTGTGTTGGCGCGGGTGAATCTGCACAAATAAGGTGGCTTAAGAGCCACCTTACGCGCCCGAACGGGCCGTAGCCATCAATGAGCCCTGCGATATACGCAGATGAAGAACGTGCTATTTGGCCCTCCAAAGCCGAATTTCTGCATTGAATTGGCGGGATTACGCCAAATGAACCGGCTGAAAGGCGACTTTTGGCCGGATTGCAGGGCCGACGCTTTCACAAACTGCGAAGCTTGGCCAATGTGCACATAACATCAAGCATCCATTGCAGTGCAGGATAGATTTAGCGCGCATGATGCGCGCCCGAAAAAAAAGGGACAGATATGGGGACGTTTATCAAGACGCTGTTTGGCGCGCCGTTTGTGGGCCTTGTGGCGCTGATCGGTGCTTTACCATATTTGTTGCCTGCCGCCGGGCTTGTGGTCTTGCACCCGTGGTTCACCCTTTCGCTTGATCAGACCGCGGCCATCACCACTTTTGTCAATGAAATCCCGGTGCGGTTCGGCTGGGCGCCGTTGAGCTTAGAGATTGACGCCGTTCTGGCGGTTGAGATCGTCGTGATCGGTTTCTTTGTGCTGCTCTTTCTATTCCGGATACAAAGCACCGCACTACACATGCTGGGCATCGCGCCGCTGCGCCCGCTGCGAGCACTGTTTTTACCTGCGTGGCGCTGGCTTTTGCTGCCCGGGCTGTTGTTCGCGGCACTAGGCATAGCGGCATTAGTGATCGGCGCGGAGCGTTTTGCGGCACATGAATTGCGGCTGGAACGATTGGGCTGGCCGGTGAACACCATGTCGGTCGCAGATCATTACGCCCAGCACAGCAGCTATTTACGGGCGCTGTTTGCGGTGATGCTGGGGGTCTTCGCGGTGTTCGGCCTTGCCATGGTGCAGAATTCGACGGCGATCAGGGTGCGCATGTTTTTGGTACTGCGTGACATGCCCAGCATCCTGATGCTTGGGGCAGCCTATGCGGTGCTGAGCACGGTCGCGATTGTCTATCTGTTCCAAGGCGCGCGTCTGGTTTTACCCGTAACCTACATCAATCAGTATGCAACGCTCGGTTCTGCACTGCTTTTGAACGCGGTGCTGTACTTTACGCTGATGTCGGCGGCCTGCGCGTTTTTGCTCAAGCGGCAGCTGATGAAGGTGGTCGCTTATAGCGACTAATCACATCGTCACGGGGCATTGGCCCCCGCAGACTGGACAGTAAAAAACCCGCCAGATTGCGCTGGCGGGTTTTGTTTTTGGGATATCGCTGAAATCAGCAGCTGTAATACATCTTGTATTCCATCGGGTGGGGTGTGTGCTCGTAAGCGTAGACCTCTTCCCACTTCAGTTCCATGTAGCCTTCGATCTGGTCCTTGGTGAAAACATCACCGGCGGTCAGGAATTCATGATCGGCTTCCAGCTCTTCCAGCGCTTCACGCAGGGATGCGCAAACGGTTGGAATTTCGGCCAGCTCTTCTGGGGGCAGATCGTAAAGATCCTTGTCCGAAGAGGGGCCGGGGTCGATCTTGTTCTTGATGCCGTCAAGGCCAGCCATCAGCAGTGCGGCAAAGCACAGATATGGGTTGGCGGCAGGATCTGGGAAGCGGGCTTCGACGCGCTTGGCCTTGGGGCTTTCGGCCCATGGGATCCGCACGCAGCCAGAGCGGTTACGGGCAGAATAGGCACGCAGCACAGGGGCTTCGAAACCGGGGATCAGGCGCTTGTAGCTGTTGGTCGACGGGTTGGTGAAGGCGTTCAGCGCTTTGGCGTGCTTCAGGATGCCGCCGATGAACCACAGAGCTTCCTGGCTCAGGTCAGCATATTTGTCGCCCGCAAAGAGCGGCTTGCCATCTTTCCAGATCGACATGTTCACGTGCATGCCGGTGCCGTTGTCGCCTGCGATCGGCTTTGGCATGAAGGTGGCGGATTTGCCGTAAGCCTGTGCCACATTGTGGATCACATATTTGTACTTTTGCAGATCATCGGCTTGCTTGGTCAGCGTGCCAAAGATCAGGCCCAGCTCGTGCTGGCAAGACGCCACTTCGTGGTGGTGCTTGTCGACCTTCATGCCCATGCGCTTCATGGTAGACAGCATTTCAGAGCGCATTTCCTGTGCGTCATCGATGGGGTTCACTGGGAAATAGCCGCCCTTGACGCCGGGACGGTGGCCGGTGTTGCCCATTTCGTATTCGGTGTCGGTGTTCCAGGCGCCGTCGATGGCATCAACCTGATAGGACACTTTGTTCATCGACACGCTAAAGCGCACATCGTCAAAGACAAAGAATTCAGCTTCGGGGCCAAAATAAGCGGTGTCACCGATGCCAGAGGCTTTCAGATATTCTTCGGCCTTTACAGCGGTGCCGCGCGGGTCGCGGTCATAGGCTTCCATCGTGTCGGGTTCGACCACGTTGCAGTGAATGCAAACGGTTTTTTCGGCATAGAACGGATCGACATAGGCGCTGTCGGCCTGTGGCATCAGTTTCATGTCGGATTGGTCGATGGATTTCCACCCGGCGATGGACGACCCGTCAAACATGAAGCCCTCTTCGAGGAAATCTTCATCAACCAGGTCAGCGACAACAGTCACGTGCTGCAGCTTGCCGCGCGGGTCGGTGAAGCGGATATCGACGTAGTCGACCTCTTCATCCTTGATCAGTTTCAGAACAGCTTTGTTGTCCATCTAAGTTACCTTTCCTTCCCTATCGTATTTGGAATTGCGACGCCCCGAAGGTGTGCAGGGCGTTGAATAAGAGACCCCGGAGCAGGTCCGGGGTGGTGTTGTATTAAAGCGCGTCGTCGCCGGCTTCACCGGTACGGATGCGAATGGCCTGCTCGACCGGTGAGACAAAGATTTTGCCGTCGCCGATTTTATCTGTCTTGGCTGCGGCAATGATCGCTTCGATTGCGCCCTCGACCTGATCATCGGCCAAAACGACCTCGATCTTCACTTTGGGCAGGAAATCGACCACATATTCGGCCCCGCGATATAGCTCTGTATGGCCCTTTTGACGGCCGAAGCCTTTGACCTCAATAACAGAAAGACCCTGCACGCCCACCTCTTGGAGTGCCTCTTTCACCTCATCAAGCTTGAATGGTTTGATGATCGCTTCGATTTTCTTCATCCGCCCGCGACTCCCCTTTGGTGTTTCAGTGGTGGTCAGACCATTTCTCTTGCACCGGTACAATTCGTGGCAGAACCTGACCACAGGCTTGTCTGGGGAAAGCATATGTGTTGCACAAATATTGTGCAACTCGCCTTCTGATCGGGCGATTTGAAAACTAAAGGTGCTGAACACATGACCGAACTGCTGACCGCTGCCCAAATGCGCGCCATCGAACAGGCAGCGATTGAGAGCGGTAACGTCGCCGGGCTGGAATTGATGGAGCGCGCGGGGCAGGGGGCGGTAGGTGCGATTCTCGCCGAATGGCCGGAGTTGGGTGTAGGGGAGCACCGTGTCGTGGTTCTGTGCGGCCCGGGGAATAACGGCGGCGACGGGTTTGTGATCGCCCGGTTGCTGAAAGAGGCGGGGTGGGAAGTGGATGTGTCCCTATATGGCGATGCCGGGAATTTACCGCCGGACGCGAAAGTAAATTATGAACGATGGGCTGCGATGGGGGCTATCCGGGCCTACAGGATCGATCCGCCCCCTTTGGTAGATGACTATCTGAAACTGCCGGATCGGTTCGATCTGCTGATTGACGCGGTATTCGGTAGTGGTTTGACCCGCCCTTTCACCGGATTATTCACCATAATCGCGTTGGGGCGCGAAAGATTGACAGAGGCCGGGGTCAAATGTGTCGCGGTAGATGTGCCAAGCGGCCTATGCGCCGATAGTGGGCGAGTCTTGGGTTGTGTGATACCCGCCGATTTAACAGTCACATTTCACAGACAAAAGGTCGGGCATTTTCTGAACCAGGGACCAGAAGTATCAACAAAAATTTCAGTTGCTGATATCGGGATAGAGGGCAGCCCCCGATCCCGGGTGGGGGCGGTCGGGGGCTGCCCGGCTGCGCCGGGTGACGCGATTCAACTGGTAGAAACGCCTCGTCAGCTCGATAAATTTAATGGCCACAAATACAGCCACGGCCACGCCCTGATCCTTTCCGGGGGTGTCGGTAAAGGCGGGGCAGCCCGCCTTTCTGCGCGGGGCGCATTACGCATCGGGGCAGGGGCCGTCACCATAGGATGCCCACCCGCCGCGCTGATTGAAAATGCGGCACAGCTCACGGCGATCATGCTGACGGCGGTCAAGGATGTCTATGCATTGAATGACATTCTAAAGGACGACCGGATCAATGCGCTGTGCCTTGGGCCGGGGTTTGGTGTGGGAGACCGGGAAAAGGCACTATTGGCCGCTGTGCTAGAGCATCGCAGTCCCGGACGTGATCCGGGACCTCAACCGGCAGGCCAAAGTCAAGGACCCGGATCACGTCCGGGACTGCGGCGCATTGTTTTGGACGCGGATGTGCTCAGCTTGCTGGCACAGGACGAAAGCCTTTTTGCCAAACTGCATAAAGACTGCGTGCTTACCCCACATGGCGGCGAGTTTGCGCGGCTGTTCCCTGACATCGCCGAAAGATTGAACCAGCCTGCCAGCACAGGCCCGGCCTATTCCAAGGTCGATGCCACGCGGGATGCCGCCAAACGGTCAGGGTGCGTGATCCTCTTCAAAGGGCCGGATACCGTCATCGCGGACCCATCAGGGCGGTGCAGCATCAATGCTGCTGTCTATGAACGATCTGCGCATTGGCTGGCCACCGCCGGGTCAGGCGATGTGCTGGCCGGGTTCATCACCGGGCTGCTTGCCCGTGGGTTCGATCCGATGCATGCGGCAAAAGCAGGGGCATGGCTGCATACGGAATGCGCGCGCAGCTTTGGGCCGGGGCTGATTGCCGAAGACCTGCCCGAGGAACTGCCAAAGGTGTTCCGGACACTGGGCCTGTGATCGCTCACCTGATACATCCGGATCGCCACCCCTCGCGCGCAGCATCATAAACGACGTTGCGGACACCGCCCAACGGGTGGTTATTTTTCCTCTCGCATCCCGCCATGACCTTTGCTAGACAGCGCGCAAACACGGGTCAGGCGTTGCTTGGCCCTTTTGATAATGCGGGTGTGGCGAAATTGGTAGACGCACCAGATTTAGGTTCTGGCGCCGCAAGGCGTGGGGGTTCAAGTCCCTCCACCCGCACCAAAAATATGGAAGAGAGATAACATGCAGGTCACCGAGACCCTGAACGAAGGCCTCAAGCGGGAATACGCGATCACCGTCACGGCGGATGAACTTGACGCGAAAGTCGCGGAAAAGCTGAAAGAAGCGCAGCCGGGCGTCGAAATGAAGGGTTTCCGCAAGGGCAAAGTGCCTATGGCACTGCTGCGCAAGCAGTTTGGCCAGCGCCTGATGGGTGAATCAATGCAGGAAGCCATCGACGGCGCCCTCAGCAAGCATCTGGAAGACAGCGGCGACCGCCCTGCGGCTCAGCCTCAGATGAAGATGACCAATGAAGATTGGAAAGAAGGCGACGACGTCAACGTCGAAGTCTCTTACGAAAAACTCCCCGACATTGAAGACGTCGATTTCGCCTCCGTCTCGCTGGAGCGGATGGTCGTGAAAGCCGATGACGATTCTATCAAAGAAGCGCTGGATAACCTTGCCGAAAGCCCGCAAGCGATGACTTACGAGGCGAAAAAAGGCGCAGCCAAAGACGGCGATCAAGTCGTGCTCGACTTCGTTGGCAAGGTCGATGGCGAAGCTTTCGAAGGTGGCACCGCCGAGGATTACCCCCTTGTGCTGGGCTCTAACTCTTTCATCCCCGGCTTCGAAGATGGTCTTCTTAAGGTCAAAGCCGGTGACGAAAAAGACGTCGAAGTGACCTTCCCAGAGGATTATCAGGCCGAGAACCTGGCTGGCAAGAAAGCCGTTTTCACTTGCACTATTAAAGAAGTCAAAGCCGCCAAAGCGCCTGAGATCGACGATGAGCTGGCCAAGAAATTCGGTGCTGACGATCTGGAAGCACTGAAAACCCAGATCAAAGAGCGCCTTGAGGCGGAATACACCGGTGCGTCTCGCGCCGTAGCGAAACGCGCCCTGTTGGACGTGCTGGACAGCAAAGTGTCCTTCGATCTGCCCAAATCACTGGTCGAGGCAGAGGCGGGTCAGATCGCACATCAGCTGTGGCACGAAGAAAACCCCGATGTAGAAGGCCATGATCACCCCGAAATCACCCCAACGGATGAGCACAACAAACTGGCCGAGCGCCGGGTGAAGCTGGGCTTGCTGCTGGCCGATATCGGTCAGAAGGCTGACGTGAAAGTCACCGATCAGGAAATGACGCAGGCCGTGATGAACCAGGCCCGTCAGTACCCCGGTCAGGAACGCCAGTTCTTTGATTTCGTACAGCAAAACGCCCAGTTCCGTCAGCAACTGCAAGCGCCACTGTTCGAAGACAAGGTCGTTGACCACATCTTTGAACAGGCTGCCGTGACGGACAAAGAAGTCAGCAAAGAAGACCTGCAGACCGCTGTCGAAAAGCTCGAAGAAGAATAAAGCCTGCCATCAGGCAAGCACAAAGGGCGTCCCGCGGGGCGCCCTTTTTCGTTCCCGCTGGATAACGCCACCCGATCACAAGTTGCGGAAATAAAAATACCCACGGCCAACAGACTGTGGGTATTTCCTGTGCCGTGGCACTGTGGGGCGCCAAAGGATTTCGATCTCTACCTGAAGCACCAATTGCGGACTTTCGCCTGCGGCTCAACCGCAATTGGTGATGTGTGATGTCTCAGGTTAGAACCGAAACGCTTTAGATCACATGCCCTGTGCTGCGGCGAAGCCTGTAAAGCCGCCCATGCCCAGATCGCCCAGATCTGTCAGCGCACCTGAAGTCAGGTCAACCATATAAAGGCCAGCGCTGTCTGCGCCGTCGATCTGTAGGATCGCATACGCCATATCGATGCCTTCGGCAGGTGACACGATGTCAAAGCCACCGGCATCGGTCACGTCGACCGCTTCGCCATCGACGGTCAGCAGACCAACAGTCGCAAGTTCACCGGCGTTATTGGCCAGTGTGACTAAGGCGTTCGCATGGGCGTCCAGCGCATATTGCGCCGTGGATGCGGCCTTAGAACCAGCGATTGCATTGGTGTAGGCGTTCGCAAAGATAATCGGATCTGTCCCGGCGGAATTGTCACCGTCCACATAGAAGGCATCCGTAAAGCGGCGCACGGAATTGGCGCGCTCGTCATTGTCACCGAAACCGGCGGGGAAATAGACAAGGTTGGAACCGTCAGCACCCACGGCACGCACCGCGTCGATCTGGTTGTTGAAATCAAAAGCAACCGCGCCGTTAGCGATCACGGCATCATCCATGAATGTCGCGCCTAGATCGGTCAGCGCGCCGGACATCGGGTTGATTTCGTAAAGGGTACCATCGGCAAAGCCCAGAAGCTGACCGGTGACAGGACGATACGCGATGGCGCGCAGCGGCGTGTCCAGCGTGTATGTTTGCACGTCGCCCGGGGTGGCGATATCCGTCATAGTGACCAATGTGCTGCCATCGTCGGCCAGTGCGTAGCCCATTGTGCCAGCGTGACCCATGGAAAATGCGGGGGCTGCCAGTGTAAGTGCAGCAAGGCTCAAAGCGGCTGTGTGCTTGATGGTCATGTGTATCGTCCTTTTGGTTTGCCAAGACCTGCTCTTTGCGGGTCATCTGCTCAATCCACGGACAACAGCGGGACAAAGTTTCGCGCGGGTGATTATTTTTTTGAATTTGGGCGTGCGCGGGCCGGGGGCTGGAAACCTGCGACCGGTGAAGCCAAATCTAACCCCGCGTTCAGAGATCAACCGCACGCAGCGTTAACCCGGCCCATGCCGCGCGGAAGTCCGATGAAAGTCCGACGCATTTCCGATAGGTGATCGCCCGCGCATTTCCCTGCATGAACAGGTAAACGGGCATAATTGGGACGGTGGGCGTCGCGCGGTGGGCATCACCCACCGCGCGTTGCGTTACATGTCGATACGGAACAGGGCAAAGCCGCTGTCGGAACTGCCCGCGGGGGCGATCTTCATCCCTGCGACGCTATCTGCATAGGCCGCACCGGCGGGGCCGGTTTCGAACATCAGCGAAGTGCCGGGCATTGGCGCAAAGGACCAGTTGGCATCGGCCTTTGGATCAATCGTGCCCTGGTCCACGATATAACGTACAATCACATCACGGTTGGTGTCTGGCCCTTCAAAGATGATCGTGTCCCCGCCTGCACCGGGGAAACTGCCCCCGCCAGACGCGCGGTAGTTATTCGTGGCCACCACGAATTCCTGTGCCGGATCAATCGGTTCACCTTCGTATTCCAGATTGACGATCCGGTTGGCATCCGGGTTGATCACCGCGCCCTCCCTGTCGAATTTTGACGGCTGGGTCAGGTCGATTTGATAGGTGACACCATCCATGACGTCGAAATTATAGCTTGGAAATTCAGGGTTCAGCAGGGTCGCGTCGGTTGCCCCGGCATCCACCTGATTGAACATACCGGCAGAGCGTTCCAGCCAATCCTTGACTTGCGCGCCAGTGACTTTCACCGCGCGGACAGTGTTGGGATAAAGGTAAAGGTCAGCGACATTCTTGATCGCCACATCCCCGACAGGCACATCCGTGAAATATTCTGGCCCGCCCCGGCCACCGGCTTTGAACGGCGCTGCGGCCGATAGCAAAGGCAGATCGGCGTACTCAGTGCCTGTTAACTGTTCTTTGATATACCACATCTGCGCGTTCGATACGATCTGAACCGACGGATCATCGGCCACCAGCGCAAAATAACTATGCAGCGGGGCAGCGGTTTTGCCCACGGCAGTGCGTACATAGGTCAGCGTGTCGTCGTGGATATCCTGAATGGAATCGAGCACCGGTTGATAGTCGCCCACCAGTGCCGTGACGCTGCGGTCTTCTTCGCGTCGCGAAATAGGCCGCGCCTCGGATGTGTGGGACAGGATGCGCCAGCCATTGCCGTCGCGTTCCAGCATCAGATCGACAAGACCCATATGGCTGCCCCAGAAGCCCCCCATGACACCCGGTTTGCCGCCAATTGTGCCCGCATCCACATCAACCCCGGCCCAGTCAGCGTAGTTAGAGGATGGGAAAACCAAATGGCTGTGCCCGGTCATGATCGCGTCGATGCCTTCAATCGCGGCCAGCGGAATGGCAGCGTTTTCCATCCCGTCGGTGTGATCGGCAGCGCCAATGCCAGAGTGGGCCAAAGCAACAATGATATCAGCACCTTGCTCCTTCATCTGCGGAATATAGGCGCGGGCGGTATCGACGATATCGCGGGCCTGCACATTGCCTTCCAGATGCTTGCGGTCCCAGTTCATGATTTGCGGGGGGACGAACCCGATCAGACCGATCTTGATCGGGTAGGTGACGCCATTGCCATCGGTGATCTCGCGATCAAGGATCGCATAGGGGGCCACCAGTGTTGTGTCATCGGTTGGATTGGCAGCCATCTCTTTGACAACATTGGCAGAAACCACAGGGAAAGCCGCCCCGGCGACGGATTTCATCAAAAAGGACACACCATAGTTGAATTCATGATTGCCCAGAGTAGAGCCATCAAAACCCAGCGCATTCATCGCAGTGATGACAGGGTGCATATCGCCTTCGCTCATGCCGCGCTCGTAGGCGATATAATCGCCCATCGGGTTGCCCTGCAAAAAGTCACCATTGTCGAGCAAAAGCGAGTTCGTGGATTCCGCGCGAACACCTTCGATAATGCTGGCTGTGCGGCTTAGCCCGACAGTATCAACGGGGCGGTCAGCGTAATAATCATAAGGAAAAACATGCACATGCAGGTCAGTGGTTTCCATCAGCCGCAGATGGGCCTGATTACCCTGCGCACGGACGGAAAACGGATGCATTGCAATCAGGCTGGACGTGCCCGCGATGAAGTGACGACGGTTCATTTTAAACGACATGGTATCCCCCGAGGATCTATGAGTGTGGTGCCGTGATTAGACGCCCGGATTGTAACACAGACAAGTCTGTGCGGTGTCATCGGACCTGCGCGGCGCCAAAATATTTGCCTTATATATTGATTTGATTGAATTTTCAGCAGCCATCGGCTGGTGATGCCAATACCTTTCAGGCTGCTGGACAAACGAATAAGGCCGCCCCAAAGGGCGGCCTTATTTTGCGTGACTGCAGAAACTTAGTTTCTGTCGTCTGCCGCGTCTTCAGGTGTTTCGACACCAGCAGATTCTGCCAGATCGTCATCGTCAGATGCAGCCGAACCAATATCGTCGAACAGTTCCTGAATTTCGAATTCAGCGGCAGCTTCTTCTTCAGCGGCCAGTTCCTGGATCGACTTGCCAGAGGCTTGCAGTTCAGCCTCTTCCTGCGAACGGGCAACGTTCAGTGTGATCGTTGCGTCCACTTCAGGGTGCAGCTTGACCAAGAGATTGTGCAGGCCAAGATCCTTGATCGGGCCAGTCAGCACGACCTGTTTCTTGTCAACGGTAAAGCCGTTTTCATTCGCCGCATCAGCCGCGTCACGCGGGGTAACCGAACCGTAAAGCGCACCGGAGTCAGAAGCAGAGCGAATCACGATGAATTTCTGACCATCGAGTTTCGCAGCCAGCGATTCTGCCTCTTTTTTGGTTTCGAGGTTACGTGCTTCCATCTGCGCTTTTTCGGTTTCGAAACGGGCGAGATTGGCAGGGTTTGCGCGCAGCGCCTTGCCTTGCGGCAGCAGGAAGTTACGGGCGTAACCTTCCTTGACGTTCACGACTTCGCCCATCTGGCCCAGCTTGGCCACACGTTCGAGAAGGATGATTTCCATGGTGAATTCTCCTTACTTTACAGCGTAGGGCAGCAGGGCGAGGAACCGTGCGCGCTTGATGGCTTGTGCCAGTTTGCGCTGGTTCTTTGCACCGACAGCGGTGATGCGGGCGGGAACGATTTTGCCGCGCTCAGAGATGTAGCGTTGCAGCAGTTTCGTGTCTTTGTAGTCGATCTTGGGGGCGTTATCGCCTTCAAACGGATCGGACTTGCGACGGCGGAAAAATGGTTTGGTTGCCATGATTTATTGTCCTTCTCTGATCAACGACGTTCGCGACGTTCGCCGCGCTCTTCGCGCTTTTGCATCTGCACCGAAGGCCCGTCTTCATGTGCGTCGACCTTGATGGTCAGCACGCGCATCACGTCATCATGCAGGCGCATCAGACGTTCCATTTCCTGCACAGCAGGGGCAGGGGCATCGGTCCGCAGGTAGGCATAATGCCCTTTGCGGTTCTTGTTGATCTTGTAGGCCATGGTCTTGACGCCCCAATATTCGTGATCAACCAGCTTGCCGTCGTTATCGGCAAGCACGGATCCGAAATGTTCGATGAGGCCTTCAGCTTGCGTGTTGGACAGGTCCTGACGCGCAATCATGACATGCTCGTATAGCGGCATGTGAACTCCAGTTCGTTTATCAGCGCATTTCAAAGGGAGGGGCAGTGAACCTTCCGCACCCCACCCACGAGAGGCTGCGCAGTTACAGATCTTCACGGAAGGATGGGGCCTTATACATAGCCCACGGATTGATGCAAGCCTTGCTTTGCTGGTGTTTTTCCGCGTTCCGCAGAAGATTGACAGATTTCTTAACCCTGCCTTCACGGTGCCCCTTTATTGCCTGTTTTGACTGTAATCAAACCGCGGGGGGTGCAGCATGGAAAGGCCGCGATGACTGATTTCAACGCACCCGAAGGGAGCCTGCAAATGCATTTGGCAAAATCATCCTGTTTTACGGTGGACGATACCTATTGGGGTTACATCGTGCGGTCGGGGCGTGGTCCGGCCATTGGCATAATGCTGGCGCAGGCGGCGTCATTTTTTCTGGGTGCCTGTTTTTTGACTGCCGCGCTTGGCATTCTGATCCTGCCGATGATGGGCTTGGCAGATAACCTTGGCGCGATTGGCATCGGGGCCGCCGTCATGTTCATGACGGTCGCCGCCTATTTGTTGTGGTTCGCAAGCCGGGGTACGCAGTCGGAGGTGCATGTTGATACCAGCGTCGGCGAAATCCGCGAGATGATCTGCAACCGTACAGGCAAACCGACCCTCGTGGGCGCTTATGGTTTTGATACGGTCAGCGGCATCCATATTGAAGAGCAGGCAGAAGGACAGCAGGCGCAACTGGTCATGCAACACAGGAACGGCGCGCACCATCTGATCATCGCCGAAGGCAGCGCAGCGCAGTTGATATCCTTGCGCGACAGGCTGGGGCAGGATCTGATGATCGCACCCAAGGGGGCTGCTCGTCAGGTTGCCTAAGCTCGGCAGGTTTTCGCTTCTGCGGTGCGGCGAACAGAATCTGTTCGTATTTGCGGGATTGAGTTGTGAGGGAAAACGCTATGTTATGAAGCGTTCCTTTCACCTTCAACTGGAGTTTTCCATGAAGACCACTCTTATCGCCGCTCTTGTTGCAAGCACATTTGCTGCAACTGCATCTGCTGAAACCGAATCCTATGTTCTGGACCCAAGCCACAGCCAGATCGTTTTTACCTATAACCATTTGGGATATTCGACCGGAATGGGCATGTTCTCTGGTTTTGAGGGCGAGATTGAACTCGACCAAGAAGATCCTGCTGTATCCTCCGTCAATGTGTCTTTCCCCGTGCGCAGCATGCTGACCGGCTGGGAAGCCCGTTTTGAGCATTTCATGAGTGATGATTTCTTTGGCGCATCTGACGACGACATGGTGACCTTTGCCTCTACCGGGATCGAAGTCACCGGCGATGACACTGCATTGATCACTGGCGATTTGTCGATGAACGGTGTGACGAAATCCGTGGTACTGGATGCGAAGCTGAACCAGTTGAGCGATCACCCGATGCAAAACAAACCCTGGGCTGGTTTTGATGCGACAACCACGCTGCTGCGCTCTGATTTCGAAGTGGGTGCCTTTGCCCCATTCGTGAGCGACGAAGTTGAAGTCACGATCTCTGTTGAGGCGATGAAAGCCGAATAAGTCTTTCGGTTGAAAAACCGTTTGAAGGAAAGGGCGCGCCCATCGGAGGCGCCCTTTTTTTATTCGCCGCGCGTCGCTTGGAGGTTGACGTTAACGCTGACCCCGAAGCCAAGGTTGCTTTCGTCACCCATGCTTTGCCCGATCTGAAAATCCCGCCGGTCGAGCGAGAGTGATCCGGCCATTTCCGCGTTATTGCCATTCAGCGACAGCACAAAGGGCATGCTGACTGGCACGGTATTGCCCTTGATCGTCAGCGTGCCGTCCGCAAGGTAGCTTGTCCCGTCAGCGGTAATATTCGCTGCGAATGTGGCGGTTGGGAAGTCGGCGACATCAAAGAAATCAGCGCCCATCGCCTGATCCGTCACAGAGCCGAGCTTTAGCGATCCGATGGCGACGGTCGTTGTCACATCGCCCAGCGTGCCTGTGCCTTCGGGGTCGAAATTGATGGCCGATGTCCAGTCTTCGAACTGTCCGGTGACCGGGCTGCCCAACTGGGTGACGCTGATTTCGATGCGCCCCTCAGTCACTGTCCATTCCGACGACACGTCGGCGAGTGCAACTGTTGCGGCTGGGCCGTCGTGGTGGAACATGCCGCCCATTGCGCCGGCACCTGTGGCCAGCCCGAATACGATCAGCGCCGTCAGCGGGGCCGCCCATGATCCCTTGTGCGCGGTGACTTCGGGTAGGTGTTCAGTGGCACCGAACCACATGCGTTGCAGGGTCGAATCCTTGTCGACGATCAGATGCTTGAACGCGCCAGCAATATGCAGACCGATCGCTGCGATCATCACTTTGCTCCAGATCCAGTGTAGCGTGGCAAAGAGTTCTGACACGCTTTCGTTCTTGGGCACCAATGGCAGATCCTGCCCGAGGGGCAGCAGGATCGGTGCAAAGCCGCTTGTCGCGGCGTGGTGGATCCAGCCGGTCAGCGGCACGGCTACAAGCGAGATATAGAGCAGCCAATGCACCAGACTGGCCAGTGCGTTTTCCGCGCGGCGGTCGGGATGCAGTTCGCCCGGCTTGGTCTGGGTCAGTGCCCAGAGAATACGCGCAAGCGCCACGAGAAATACCGCAACGCCGAGTGTCTTATGCACCGAAAACAGCTGTGCCTTGAGCGCAAGCTGCGCATCCGTTTCATAGGGCAGCCGGTTTGCAATCGCGCCAAGCGGAATCAATACAAGGATAAGCAGGGCGGTCGCCCAGTGGAACAGCTTGGTCACCGCGCCATAGCGGGTGGCGGTATTTGCGAGCGACATTGTTTTCTCCGTTTTGTTTTCGGCGAAGCTATCACCGTTATAAAACAACGCATAGCGAAACGGTTAGCAGAAAAATGTGCATTGCCGCGGCTTGCTTGTGCGCGGCTGCGGGGCAGGGTAAGCCTTGACCCAACAAAAGGACGCAGAGGAGAGAGCCATGCGGGCATTCGTATTTCCCGGACAGGGCGCGCAAACCGTGGGCATGGGCAAGGATCTGGCAGCGGCCTATCCGGCGGCGCAGGCCGTCTTTGACGAGGTTGACGCCGCGCTGGAAGAAAAACTGTCCGACCTGATCTGGGCGGGCGATATTGCAGAGCTGACCCTGACCCGCAATGCACAGCCAGCACTGATGGCGACCTCACTTGCTGTCATGGCGGCGCTGAAGGCCGAAGGTGTGGATGTCACTGCGGCCTCTTACGTGGCCGGGCATTCGTTGGGTGAATATTCGGCATTGGCGGCCGCTGGCACGTTTTCCGTGACCGACGCCGCCCGTCTGCTGCGCGCACGTGGTGCGGCGATGCAGGATGCGGTGCCGGTGGGTGTTGGCGCGATGGCGGCACTGCTGGGGTTGGGCTTTGACGATGTGATCGCTGTCGCGCAAGAGGCGACGCAGCCCGGCGCGCTTTGCGAGGTGGCCAATGACAATGACCCGTCGCAGGTTGTGGTGTCTGGCCACAAAGCTGCGGTGGAGCGGGCGATTGAGATTGCCAAGGAAAAGGGCGCGAAACGGGGCATGCTGTTGCCGGTCAGTGCGCCCTTCCATTGTAGCCTGATGGCCCCGGCGGCCGAGGTGATGGCTGAAAAGCTGGATGCGGTCACGATGGCGGACCCGGTTGTCCCGCTGGTGGCGAATGTTATCGCGGAACAGGTGACGGGTGCTGGTCCGATCAAGGCGCTGCTGATTGAACAGATCACCGGCAGCGTCCGCTGGCGCGAGAGCGTGGCCTATATGGCGGGGCAGGGCGTGACCGAGATCTATGAAATCGGAGCGGGCAAGGCTTTGTCCGGGATGGTCAAACGGATTGACCGCGCGGTGACCGCTACGCCGGTGAGCACGCAGGCTGATATTGTCGCCATGGCAGCGGCATTGAACGAGAATTGATAAAGCAGGGGCTGAGAGATGTTTGATCTGACTGGAAAGAACGCGCTAATCACGGGCGCATCTGGTGGCATTGGTGGCGCGATTGCAGGCGCGTTGCATGCGGCAGGCGCCACTGTGGCCCTGTCCGGCACCCGTACAGAGCCACTGGAAGCTTTGGCGGCAGAATTGGGTGAGCGCGCCCATGTGCTGCCCTGCAATCTGAGCGATGCTGCCGCAGTCGAGGCCTTGCCCAAGCAAGCGGCAGAGGCGATGGGATCGGTTGATGTGCTGGTGAATAATGCCGGGATCACCCGCGACAATATCTTTATGCGCATGTCGGATGAAGAGTGGAGCAGTGTGCTGGAGGTCAATCTGACCTCGACCATGCGTCTGTGCAAAGGTGTGATCCGTGGCATGATGAAAGCGCGCTGGGGCCGGATCGTGAATGTCTCTTCCATCGTGGGGGCGACGGGCAATCCGGGGCAGGCCAACTATGCCGCATCAAAAGCTGGTATGGTTGGGATGTCGAAATCAATCGCCTATGAGGTCGCCAGCCGTGGTATCACGGTCAACTGTGTGGCTCCCGGTTTTGTCACGACACCCATGACTGACAAGCTGACGGACGAGCAAAAATCAGGGATACTTGCGCAAGTTCCGGCGGGACGTATGGGCGAGGCGTATGAAATTGCAGCGGCTGCGCTTTACCTTGCCAGCCCGGAAGCGGCCTATGTCACAGGCACCACTTTGCATGTGAATGGCGGCATGGCAATGTTGTGAGTGATGCGCCGCCGAGAGGCGCTGAAAGCGTTTGCCTTGAGAGCATTCTCTGTTATAGGCCACGCAGATTTGCTGATGGTTGCGGGGTTTCGCAGTTGTCAGTATTCGCCCTTCATGGGCATAAGCATGGGTGAAAGCCCTACCTAGAACGGGTGTAAGCCCACAAAGACATGAGGAAAAAACATGAGCGACGTTGCTGACCGCGTACGCAAGATCGTTGTAGAACATCTTGGTGTTGAAGAAGACAAAGTGACGGAATCGGCGTCCTTCATTGATGATCTGGGTGCCGACAGCCTTGACACAGTTGAGCTGGTCATGGCGTTCGAAGAAGAGTTTGGTATCGAAATTCCTGATGATGCTGCCGAAACGATCCAGACTTTCGGCGATGCTGTGAAGTTTATCAAAGGCGCACAGTAACGCGCGTTTTAAAGGTTTGATGACGGCGCCTTTGGGCGCCGTTTTTTATTTACGGTGTTTGGCGGCTGACAGTTCAAATTCGTTGTCTTGTACATGTAGTACAGCAAGAAATCTGATTGATTTTTTGAATTGTACGCCTGCGTAGTTGACGTTGCTCCACATAACGACACCTTGCCGCCAAGTACCCGCTATCATGATTTCAATTTCGGATTTTACTGACGGTGGTGGATCAGTGTAGTGGACAATTTTTGTACCATGCCCGCTGATATCTATAAGCTTTACAGGCGTTTCCCGGCTATTTAGCCTGGCACGTGTTTCAAAGTGGGCAGGGCGACGCTTTCTGCGTCGGCGCGTTCTTCTGGTCCAAATGGCTACAAACTTGTTGAGTTGGATCAAGGCAACAACGGTAACCGCAACGCCAAAAACGGTAATTCCGGTCACTTTGTAATCGATGCCGAACGGTTTTGTGACTTGGGTGTCTTTGAGCGCCACAGGCGATGAAGATCCAAAACGACCATCCTCATCTATGGAAGTTGCGGGAGCATAACCGTTCACGGAATTGTCGCTGATATCATCAGTGCAATGTAATGCGCGAAGATGGCTTTGGGCGCGCTGCAAATTTTCCCTTATGTCTGGGTCAAGGAAATGTTGCCTGACGCTGATCTGATCACTTTCCGATGCCTTTGGAATAAGTGTCGCTGTGTCGTTCAGAAGCTGCTGAAAGACGCGGTGCCGCTGTGGCACTTGTGTGGATTCCACAGCGCGCAGTACTTCTGTCACTGGTAAGGCGCGCAAATGAATCTGAAGGAAATACAGCTCTGACTCTGAGAGTGACGCGCGACCGCTGCGGGCGAGCTGCAGCTGAAAATTTGTGATTTGGGTGAGTCTGTCAATGATTGCGCAATTCGCAAGGGCGGGCATTGCACTGCAAAGCCACATGATTTGACAAGCAAAGAAAAGCAGGAGCGTTCGCATCATGCGCCTAGAAGTTATGTGGCGGATATTCGCGTAATTTTGTTAATCACCAGTGAAAACTAACGTGAATTCCTGAGCATTGCGCGAGGGCGCGCACTTGCTCCTTAGCGCCAGTGTGGGGTATCAGTGGCCGGAATAACGCCACAAGGTGAGGGCAGAATATGCGTCGAGTTGTAATTACAGGCCTGGGATTGGTCACGCCATTGGCGGATGGGGTGGACGAAAGCTGGTCACGCATCCTTGATGGTCAATCGGGCGCGGGCACCATCAGTGGATTTGATGCCAGCGGTCTGACCACACAATACGCCTGCGAGGTGCCGTTGGGGGACGGGTCCGATGGGACGTTCAATGCTGATAAGTATATGGATGCAAAGGACCAGCGTAAGGTCGATACCTTCATTTTGTTCGGGATGGCGGCGGCCCAGCAGGCGATCGAAGATTCGGGCTGGATGCCTGAAGACCGCGAAGATCAAGAGCGTACAGGCGTTCTGATCGGGTCGGGTATCGGTGGTCTGAATTCCATCGCAAATACTGCGATCATGATGAAGGAAAAGGGCCCGCGTCGGGTGTCCCCTTTCTTTGTACCGGGTGCGTTGATCAACCTGATTTCCGGTCAGGTGTCGATCAAATACGGGTTTCGGGGTCCGAACCATGCGGTTGTGACCGCCTGTTCGACCGGTGCCCATGCAATCGGTGATGCGTCACGCCTGATCCGTTATGGTGATGCGGATGTGATGGTCGCCGGCGGTGCAGAAGCTGCCATCTGCGAAATCGGGATCGCGGGTTTCAACGCCTGTAAGGCGCTGAGCACAAAGCATAATGATGACCCGCAGAACGCCAGCCGCCCGTGGGACCGTGACCGCGATGGGTTCGTCATGGGCGAGGGTGCGGGTATGGTCATTCTTGAAGAATATGAGCACGCCAAGGCCCGTGGTGCGAAAATCTATGCAGAGGTTCTGGGTTACGGGCTGAGCGGCGATGCACATCACATCACGGCCCCGCCACCTGATCACGAAGGTGCAGAGCGTGCGATGCGTGCGGCCTGCAAGAACGCGGGTATCACGCCGAACCAGATCGACTATGTGAATGCGCATGGCACATCGACAATGGCTGACACGATCGAACTCTCTGCGGTCGAACGGCTTGTGGGTGATCACGCCGCGAATTTGACCATGTCGTCGACGAAATCGGCGACGGGTCACCTGCTGGGGGCTGCCGGGGCGATTGAGGCGATCTTTTCTGTCTTAGCGATCCGCGATCAGGTCGCGCCGCCGACGATCAACCTTGATAACCCAGATGCCGAGACCAAGATTGATCTGTGTGCCAACGAAAAGCGCGCGTGCAAGATTGATATTGCCCTGTCCAACTCTTTCGGCTTTGGCGGGACCAATGCCAGTGTGATCTTTGGGAAGGTGAGCTGATGTGGCGCCACATCGCGTCTAATGCTCTGACGTTTCTGATTGTGGCGCTGTTTCTGCTGGTCGGCTTGGTAAGCTGGGGCAGTAGCCAATACCGCGCGGAGGGGCCGCTTGATCAGGCGATGTGCCTTCAGGTGCCATCAGGATCGACCATGCGTTCGGTGTCTAATCAGCTGTCTGACAAATCCGCGATCACCTCGCCCGTGATCTTTCGCATGGGCGCGGATTATGCGGAAAAATCGTCTCAGTTGAAGGCAGGTAGTTTTCGGGTGCCCGAAAACGCGTCGATGGAAGAGATTATCGACATTGTGACACGAGGCGGTCGCAACACCTGCGGGACGGAAGTGATCTATCGCGTGGGCGTCAATCAGACTGTGGTTGATGTGCGTGAGTTGGACCCCGTGTCCAACCGGTTTATCGAGGTCGCCAGTTTTAACCCAGCCGATGGTGCGCCGCCCGAAGAATATATTGCGGTGCGCGGATCGTCTGACACGACCTACCGTGCGACGATTGCTGAAGGTGTGACCAGTTGGCAGATCGTTGATGCGCTGGGATCGCTGGATATTCTGGACGCGGATGTGTCTGAGACACCCGCAGAGGGGACGCTGGCGCCCGATAGCTATGATGTGCGCCCGGGTGACAAAGTGTCCGCCATTGTGGCCCGGATGGAAACTGCCCAGGCCCGTATTCTGGATGAAGCATGGGCGTCACGCGTCGATGGGTTGCCGCTGGAAACACCGGAAGAGGCGCTGATTCTGGCAAGCATCATCGAGAAGGAAACAGCCGTTGCGGATGAACGCCGTCAGGTTGCCAGTGTTTTCATCAACCGGATGGAGCGCGGCATGCGACTGCAAACGGACCCGACAGTGATTTATGGTATCACACAGGGTGAAGGCGTGCTGGGCCGCGGTCTGCGCCAGAGCGAGCTGCGCGGTGCAACGCCTTGGAATACCTATGTGATTGATGGCTTGCCGCCGACCCCGATTGCCAATCCGGGCCGCGCCAGCATCGAAGCGGCGCTGAACCCGGATACGACTGACTATGTGTTTTTTGTAGCAGATGGCACAGGCGGCCATGCTTTTGCGACCAATCTGGATGATCATAATCGCAACGTGGCCCGTTGGCGCGAGATCGAAGCGCAGCAGGGGAATGACGGCTAGCACCTAGCCCGCGCTATCGTGAATATTGCCTTAATCGCCGGAGCGCTCACGCCCTTCGGCGATTTGCTTTTTGTAACTGATTAGAGTAGCTTACATCGGCTAGACAGCGGGAATTTTACCGCTGCTCGACTGTGACGGAAGTATCCTTACAGGTCGAAAACCATGATTGAAACTACTGAGCAGGGTCCGACGGATTCTGATTTTGCGGCGATGCGTATCGCCGAACTTTCACGATTGTTTGAAACGACGCGGCAGGCGCTTGAACATAAAATCCAGACCTTTGGCACGCAGGGCGGCGCGGTGTGCCCGAAAGCCATTGTTACACAATTTAACGAGCTACGGATCGCGCATCTGACGGTGCTTGCGGCCGAGGAGGCATTTCATAATGAAAATACCACAGACCAGACAATTGAATCCGCCGATCTTGACGCATTACGCGCTGAAATCGGGCGCAAATTTGATCGCATCCGCAGCGTGCTCGACCCAGAAAGCGTTTCTGGACGGGTTGAATCAGGCCCAACTGCGGGCCCTGCCTTATCTGTTTGAGTTCTGGGCCCTGCCGCATCAGTTGCCGCCTGTGGGCGATTGGCGCACATGGGTGATCATGGGCGGGCGCGGTGCGGGCAAGACCCGTGCGGGCGCTGAATGGGTGCGGGCGATGGTTGAAGGACCGACGCCCACTGCGCCGGGCCGGGCATACCGCATCGCTATTATCGCCGAGACCATTGATCAGGCGCGGGAGGTGATGGTGTTCGGGGATAGCGGTATCATGGCGGTGGCCCCGCCAGATCGCAGGCCAGAGTGGATACCCGGCCGCCGCATGTTGCGCTGGCAGAATGGTGCGGTTGCGCAGTTGTTTTCGGCTCATGAGCCCGAAAGCCTGCGTGGTCCGCAATTTGATGCGGCTTGGGCCGATGAACTGGCGAAATGGCGCAAAGCACAAGAGACATGGGATATGTTGCAGTTCGGGTTGCGCTTGGGGGCGCATCCCTGTGCGTGTGTTACCACGACCCCGCGCCGGTCGGCCCTGTTGCGCAGTTTACTGGACCGGGACACGACGGTGGTGACCCATGCGCCGACTGAGGCGAACCGGGCCAATCTGGCGGAAAGCTTTCTGGCGGAAATCGAGGCGCGTTATGCGGGTACGTCGCTGGGCCGTCAGGAGATTGATGGTGTGATGCTGGATGATGTGGACGGTGCGCTGTGGCAATTGTCGCAACTGGCGAATTGCCAAGTAGATGTGGTACCGTCGTTGACCCGCGTGGTGGTGGCCCTTGATCCGCCGGGAAGTTCACATGCCGGGTCGGATGCTTGCGGGATTGTTGTGGCAGGCGTGGTGATGGAAGGACCGGTGCAGGATTGGCGCGCCTATGTGATCGCCGATGCTTCGGTCACAGCGGCGCGGCCAACAGATTGGGCCAAGGCGGCTATCGCGGCGATGGAACAGTATGATGCGGATCGTCTGGTCGCCGAGGTCAATCAGGGTGGCGAAATGGTTGAAGCGGTGTTGCGCCAGGTCGATCCTCTTGTTGCCTACCGGTCTGTGCATGCATCCAAGGGCAAGATCGCGCGGGCGGAGCCGGTGGCGGCGCTTTATGAGCAGGGCCGCGTGTTGCATGCGCGCGGACTGGGCAGGCTCGAAGATCAGATGTGCCAGATGACAAGCCAGGGATTCGCGGGGCAGGGGTCGCCTGACCGTGTCGATGCGCTTGTCTGGGCCTTGTATGATCTGATGATCGAACCTGCTGCGAAATGGCGAAACCCCAAGATACGTGGGCTTGGCTGAACCATTCACTGCCGTTGCGTGGTCGTGCGCACGGTCGCCTTGCAGCTTTGTAACCTGTTTCGCCGAAATTGTCTTTCGTGGATCGCAGACGGTCAACCTGGACCGGCATCGAGGAGTTTTGAATGTTTGAATTTTTGAACCGTGCGACGTCGGTCACCCCTGTGGTGGAGGCCAAAGCCTCGGCCACGGGGCGGGTGATTGCGATGCAGGGGGCTGGTCGTGTGGCGTGGAGCCCGCGTGATGTTGTGTCGTTGACGCGCGCGGGCTTCACTGGCAACCCAATCGGGTTTCGTGCGGTCAAGCTGATTGCCGAGGCAGCAGCCGCTTTGCCGGTGGTTTTGCAGGATGCAGAGCGTCGCTATGAACAGCACCCGGTGCAGGCGTTACTGGCGCGTCCGAATGTAGGGCAGGGCCGTGCGGAATTGCTGGAGGCATTATTCGGGCAGATTTTGCTGACAGGTAACGCCTATGTTGAAGCTGTGTCCGACGAGGGGCTGCCTGTCGAGATGCATGTGCTGCGCTCTGACCGGATGGCGGTTGTGCCCGGTTCCGATGGCTGGCCTGCGGCCTATGAATATCAGGTGAATGGGCGCAAGCATCAGTTTGCGGTTGTCGATGGGCTGAGCCCGATTTGCCATATCAAGAGCTTTCATCCGCAGGATGATCACTATGGTTTTTCGGCGTTGCAGGCCGCGGCGAGCGCGATTGACGTGCACAACGCGGCTTCGCGCTGGTCGAAGGCGTTGCTTGATAATGCTGCGCGACCCTCTGGTGCGATTGTTTATCGCGGGGCGGATGGCCAATCTTCGTTGAGCGAAGATCAATATGACCGACTGTTGAGCGAGATGGAGACCCAGCATCAGGGTGCCCGGAATGCAGGGCGGCCCATGCTGCTGGAGGGCGGATTGGACTGGAAGCCGATGGGGTTTTCACCATCAGACATGGAGTTCCTTAAAACCAAGGAATCTGCCGCCCGCGAGATCGCCGTGGCGTTTGGTGTGCCGCCGATGCTGCTGGGTATTCCGGGCGACGCGACCTATGCGAATTATCAAGAGGCCAATCGTGCCTTTTATCGTCTGACCGTGTTGCCGCTGGCCACCCGTGTGTTGAATGCGATTGCCGATTGGCTGTCTGATTATTCGGGCGATCAGTTTCAGTTGCGCCCTGATCTTGACCAGATTCCAGCGCTATCCGCCGAGCGCGATGCGCAATGGCGCCGCGTGACTGAGGCCGGTTTTTTGACCGATGCAGAGAAACGTGCCCTGCTTGGCCTGCCTGCGTTGGAGGTTGGCGATGAATAGCAAGATTGTCGATCTGAAGGGCAACCCACGCGCGCAGTCCTCGCCGCCTGTGTCCGATTTCTGGTTTGCACAGGTGGATATGCGACTTGGTCGGATCGAGGTCATGGTGTCGCGTCTGGAAATTCAAATTTGGCTGATTGTTTGCGCTTGTGCCGGCTTATTGGTGTTCGAAATCGTCAAGGCGCTGAGTGGGAGAGTTTAATGAATCTGGAACACAAATTTTGTGCCTTGGGCACTGAAGTGACGGTCACGGATGGTACGATCATCAGTGGCTATGCATCCCTGTTCGGCAAGTCTGATCAAGGGGGCGATACGGTGCAAAAGGGTGCCTATGCGACGTCCTTGGCCAAGGGGCGGTCGATCAAGATGCTGTGGCAGCACGACCCGGCACAGCCTATCGGCGTTTGGGACGAGGTGCGTGAGGACACCCGAGGATTGTGGGTGAAAGGCCGCTTGCTGACTGATGTGGCAAAGGGACGCGAGGCGGCCTCGCTTATCGGAGCGGGGGCGATAGACGGGCTATCCATCGGTTATCGTACCGTAAAGGCCTGCAAAAATGACAAGGGTGGACGCCTCTTGTCGGAGCTGGAGCTGTGGGAGGTGTCGCTGGTGACCTTTCCCATGCTTCCTGATGCGCGTGTGGGGGCCAAGGGGGGCGACCCGGAGGCCGCCACGCTGCGTGATTTGGCGGCGGCGTTCGTGGATGCAAGCAGCCTGATGGCGCGGGACTGACCGCAGCCGATTTCCAACAAAAGGATTGATTGATGCAAAAGACCGAGACGAAGGCTCGGGCCGGGGAAGATCTGTCTCCGGCTGGGGAACTGAAGGCGGCAATCGCCGGGTTCGTGAGCGAATTCAAAGACTTTTCCAACGGCGTGAATGCCAAACTTCAAAAACAGGATGACCGGATGAATAAGCTGGATCGTAAATCAATGATGAATGCCCGCCCTGCGCTGGCAACTGCCGCAAGTGAAGAAGCGCCGCATCAGAAGGCCTTTGCCGCCTATTTGCGCTCTGGAGATGATGATGCGCTGCGTGGGTTGGAATTGGAAGGCAAAGCGCTGAACACCGCTATCGCGGCGGATGGTGGCTATCTTGTTGACCCGCAGACTGCGGCAACGATCCAAAGTACGCTGAGTTCGACCGCGTCGATCCGTGCTATCGCCAATGTTGTGAACGTGGATTCGACTTCTTACGATGTGCTGGTGGACCGTTCTGACATCGGCGCAGGTTGGGCCACAGAGGCGGGGCCCGTGACCGAAAGCGATACCCCGCAGATTGATCGAATTTCGATCCCGCTGCACGAGCTGTCGGCACTGCCGAAGGCGTCGCAGCGTTTGCTGGATGATAGCGCCTTTGATATTGAAGGCTGGCTGGCAGGGCGCATCGCGGATAAGTTCGCGCGTTCTGAGGCGAGCGCGTTTTTGAACGGCGATGGTGTGGACAAGCCGAAGGGCATGCTGACCTATCCGACCGTTGCCAATGACAGCTGGAGCTGGGGTAATATTGGTTACGTCGCCTCTGAAACCGCTGGTGGCATCACCCGTGCTGATCCGATTGTGGATCTGGTCTATTCGCTGGGCGCTGAATATCGCGCGAATGCGACATTCGTGATGAATTCCAAGACGGCGGGTCAGGTGCGAAAGTTGAAAGACGCCGATGGTCGCTTTGTCTGGGTCGATGGTCTTGCCATGGGCGAACCGGCCCGACTGATGGGGTATCGCGTGCTGATTGCCGAGGACATGCCCGATATCGCTGATGACGCGATGGCGATGGCTTTTGGCGATTTCAGCGCAGGCTACACCGTGGCCGAACGCCCTGATCTGCGCGTGCTGCGCGATCCGTTCTCTGCCAAGCCGCATGTGCTGTTCTATGCGACCAAGCGCGTTGGTGGTGCTGTGAGCGATTTCGGGGCGATCAAGCTGATGAAGTTCGCGACCAGCTGATGCTGGCGTGAAGGGGGGCTGCGTTTGGCAGCACCCTGGCCCGGGCGCGTGAGGGGCAATCCCCGCATTGTCTAGCTGCTCCCTTCCGTCCGAGCAATGCGGGGGGTGTGCATGCGCCCGGGCCATCTGCCCGAGTAGCGTATGATTTTCGGAGTAAATCCATGATGTTAGTCGAAGAGACCACCGTGCCACAATCGGCGCTTCCGGTCGCACAATTCAAAGACCACTTGCGCCTTGGTTCGGGGTTCTCGGACGATGGATTGCAGGATCCGGTTCTGGAAAGTTATTTGCGTGCGGCGATGGCCGCCATTGAAGCCCGGACAGGAAAAATTCTGATCGCGCGGGACTTTAGCTGGACGCTGACCGCATGGCGTGATGATCGCCGTCAACCGCTGCCGGTTGCCCCGGTCAGCGCCATTATTTCGGTCACACTGGTCGATTTATCCGGCGCGGAAACCGTCGCGGCTGAGGGCGGTTGGCACCTTGAGCCGGACAGTCAGAGGCCTGCCTTGACAGCCCTACATAGCCGTTTGCCTGCAATACCATCCCACGGCTCAGTCCGGATTGCCATGCTGGCGGGTTTTGGCCCGGACTGGGATGATCTGCCAGCTGATCTGGCGCAGGCGGTTATGTTGCTTGCCGCGCATTACTATGAATACCGCCATGATTTCAGTCGCGGTACGGCCCCGATGCCATTTGGCGTGTCAGCCCTGATCGAGCGCTATCGCACGGTGCGCCTGTTCATGGGAGGTCGGACATGAGCCGCCCGAACCTTAATCGTTCGCTTACATTGGAAGCCCCATTGCGGGCGGGAGACGGTGCCGGTGGCTTTGTAAGCGACTGGCAGGCGCTGGGCATTCTTTGGGCTGAAGTCAAACCCGGCAGCGGGCGCGAGACGGCGGCCTTTGCGGCGACTGTGTCGCGGGTACGATATCGTATCACGGTTCGCGCGGCACCTTACGGTGCGCCGTCGCGCCCCGTTGCAGGGCAGCGTTTTCGTGAAGGAACCCGCGTGTTTGCGATTCAGGCGGTGTCGGAGCGCGATGCCGATCCACACTATCTGGTCTGCCACGTGGAAGAGGAAATGGTATCATGAGCTACGGTATGTCCTCTGCCCTTCAGGCTGCTGTCTATCAAGCACTGATCTCTGATACGGATCTGACAGCTATCGTGGGGGCTGCAGTCTTTGATGCGCTGCCCTCTGGTACTTTGCCGCCGCTTTACGTGGTGCTGGGTGCCGAGCAGGTGCGCGATGCTTCTGACAAGTCGGGTGGCGGCGCGTTGCATGAATTCACCGTCACGATTGTTACCGAAACTGCGGGCTTTGCCACGGCGAAATCTGCTGCTGCTGCCGTGTCAGATGCGCTGGTTGATGCTTCACTGACATTGTCGCGGGGCACGCTGGTGGCGCTGACTTTTCACAAGGCCAAAGCCGCGCGTGTTGGCACCGGGGATGTCCGGCAGATCAATCTGATTTTCCGCGCCCGTCTGGCCGACGACGTTTAACCACATATTTTCAAAGGAGTAACGGCGATGGCTGTACAGAATGGCAAGGACCTTCTGGTCAAGATCGACATGACAGGTGATGGCTTGTTTGAAACGGCGGCGGGTCTGCGGGCGACGCGGATCAGTTTCAACGCGGAGACGGTTGAAGTGACCAGCCTAGAGAGTACGGGCGGTTGGCGTGAGCTGCTGGGCGGTGCCGGGGTGAAAACTGCAGCGATTTCGGGGTCTGGTGTGTTTCGTGACGCGGCCACCGATGAGCGTGCCCGCCAGATTTTCTTTGATGGAGAAACACCGAATTTTCAGGTCATCATTCCGGATTTCGGCACTGTGGAGGGACCGTTCCAGATCACATCCATCGAATATGCTGGTGCCCATGATGGTGAGGCGACCTACGAGTTATCGCTCGCCTCAGCCGGGGCATTGATATTCACGGCGCTGATCTGATGGCGAACCCGTGGGCGGGAGAGGTGGCGATCCGTGTCGATGGCGAGACCCGCACTTGCAAGTTGACCCTTGCGGCGTTGGCCGAGTTGGAGGCGACGTTGGAAGCAGGCTCAATGGTTGAACTGATCCGCAGGTTCGAGGGCGGCGCTTTCTCGAGCCGCGATGTGATCGCAGTGATTGTCGCCGGATTGCGCGGCGGTGGTTGGTCGGGTTCGTCTGCGGATTTGATCACAGCCGAAATCGCTGATGGCCCGATTGGGGCGGCGAAGGTTGCTGCAACCTTGCTCGCCCGTGCTTTTGCCACGCCGTCATGAGTGGGCTTGACTGGCCGGGGTTGATGCGTGCGGGTCTGCATGGCTTGCGCCTGACCCCGCGTGAGTTCTGGGCGCTGACCCCGGCAGAACTGCAGATCATGCTTGGGGCGCAGCAGGATGCCGCACCCATGGGGCGCACGCGGTTAAACGAACTGCTGGTAGCCTTTCCCGACACGCTGAACGAGGTGGAATGATGGATGATTTGGACAAATTGGATGCGTTGGAAAGCGATGTGTCGGCGCTGGAGCAATCCTTGGGGGATGCGTCAGCAGTGACGGCCGCATTCGACAGCCAGTTGCGGGGGATGCAGGGCACATTGACCGAAACCACGCGCGATCTGGGAAACCTCGAACGTGGCTTTTCCCGTGGTCTGCGCAAGGCGTTTGACGGGCTGGTATTGGATGGGGTGACGCTGTCCGATGCGCTGAGCGGTCTGGCGCAGTCGATGATCGACACCGCCTATTCCGCCGCCGTAAACCCGGTGATGGATCACATGGGCGGGGTTCTGTCGGACGGGCTGAACGCTGCTGTGGCCAGCATCATGCCCTTTGCTGATGGGGCTGCATTTTCGCAAGGCAAGGTGCTGCCTTTTGCAAAAGGTGGCGTTGTCAGCTCACCGACAAGCTTTCCCATGCGCGGCGGGACCGGGCTGATGGGCGAGGCGGGACCAGAGGCGATCATGCCACTTGCCCGTGGCGCGGATGGCCGCCTTGGGGTGCGCACGCAAGGCGGCGGTGCGGTCACAGTCAACATGAATATCTCAACGCCTGACGCGCAGGGGTTCCAGCGCAGTCGCGGCCAGATCGCAGCACAAATGGCCCGCGCCTTGGGTCGCGGCCAGCGTAATCGTTAAAGGGGGCCGCTATGGCATTTCACGAGATAAGATTTCCCGCATCGCTGAGTTTTGGGTCTGTGGGCGGACCGGAGCGGCGCACGGATATCGTGACACTCGCCAGTGGGTTTGAAGAGCGGAACACGCCCTGGGCCCATTCGCGCAGGCGCTATGATGCGGGGCTTGGTCTGCGGTCACTGGACGATGTTGAGACACTGATTGCGTTTTTCGAAGCACGACAGGGTCAGTTGATCGGGTTTCGCTGGAAGGATTGGAGCGATTTTAAGTCTTGCACGCCGTCTCAGGATATTTCTGACGCGGATCAACTGATCGCGCTTGGCGACAGGGTAACGGATCGTTTTCAGCTGACCAAAAGCTACCGCTCCGGTGAAACCACCTATGCCCGCCCGATCAAGAAACCTGTTGCGGGTTCTGTCAGGGTGTCGGTCGGGGGTGATCCGATGCGCGATGGAGTGGATTTCACTGTCGATGACGCTAGCGGTACGGTTCGGTTCAACCATCCGCCTGATATTGGGGCCGAGGTTCGTGCCGGTTTTGAATTTGACGTGCCGGTGCGCTTTGACACTGAGCTGATCCGAACGTCGATGTCCAGCTTTCAGGCGGGCGAGGTCCCTGATGTCCCAGTGGTGGAGGTCCGGGTATGATGCAGGATGCTTTGCTGACACATCTTTCGACAGGCGCGACACATGTTTGCCATTGCTGGTCAGTGGTGCGCCGCGATGGGCAGACGTTTGGATTTACCGATCATGATCTGCCGATCCAATTCGATGGGATTACTTTTGCCCCTGAAAGCGGGTTAAGTGCTCGGGCATTGGCGAGCACGACCGGACTTGCGGTCGACAACACCGAGGCGATGGGTGTCCTGTCTTCGGCTGCCATAACCGAGGCTGATATTGCCGCCGGGCGCTACGATGGGGCGGCTGTCACGGTTTGGCTGGTGCAGTGGGACGATCCTGTGGCACGCCGCGTCCGCTTTAGGGGGAGTATCGGAGAGATCACCCGCGCTGGCGGTGCATTTCAGGCGGAATTGCGTGGTTTGGCCGAGGCGCTGAACCAGTTGCAGGGCCGTTCTTACCTGAAGACATGCAGTGCGGTCCTGGGGGACGCGGGATGTCGCTTCAATGTCGATAACCCGGCGCATAGTATCTTGCTCGATGTCGTGCAGGTTGATCAGGCGCAGCTCTACCGTTTCACTGCGGACCTGCCTTTCAATGAAGGTTGGTTTGACAGCGGGCTGTTGCATGTCCAATCGGGTGCTGCCGAAGGTCTGTCTGCTGTGATCAAGTCAGATGTGACTTTGAGCACAACTCGCACCATCACGTTGTGGGACCCAATTCGGGCGGATGTGGTGCCCGGTGATCGTATCCGGCTTGTCGCAGGTTGTGACAAGCGCGCGGAAACATGTCGTCTGAAGTTCAATAACATGCTGAACTTTCAGGGCTTCCCGGATATTCCGGGGGAGGATTGGCTGATGCGCGCGCCGGGGGCAGACGGATGAGCGTGGCGGCTGTAAGGGTTGCGCGGGCTTGGCTGGGAACACCTTATCTGCATCAAGCCTCGGTCAAAGGTGTGGGTTGCGACTGTCTGGGGCTGCTGCGTGGGATTTGGCGCGAGTTATACCTCAGCGAGCCTGAAACGGTTCCTGCCTACACGCCGGACTGGTCAGAACCGCAGGGGGCCGAGGTGTTGTTCGCCGCTGCCTCGCGCCATTTGGTGAGCGTGACGTCGCCGTCGCTACTGGCTGGTCAGGTTCTGTTATTTCGGATGCGCAGCGGGTCTGTCGCCAAACACCTTGGCATTCTGTCGCGCGGCGCATCTGATCCGCATTTCATTCATGCCTATACGGGACACGGGGTCGTTGAGAGCCCTTTGTCGGGCCCGTGGCAACGTCGCATCGCGGCGCGTTTTAGTTTTCCACAAGGATAAATCCCCATGGCAACAATTGTTCTTTCTGCGGCAGGTGCGGCTCTCGGTGGGGCTGTGGGTGGTTCAGTCCTGGGATTGTCGATGGCGGTGATTGGTCGCGCCGCTGGTGCGGCGATCGGGCGCCACATTGATCAGCAGCTTTTTGGTGCGGGCAGTGAACCCGTTGAGTCGGGGCGGGTGGATCGGATCCGTCTGACCGCGTCCTCCGAAGGTGCCGATATCCAGCAGGTCTATGGACGGATGCGCGTCGCAGGGCAGGTGATCTGGGCATCGAGATATCATGAGAAAAGCAAGACTGAGGGGGGCGGCAAGGGGGTGCCATCCACGCCCGAGGTGACGGAATACACTTATTCGGTCAGTCTGGCGGTGGCGCTGTGCGAAGGGCCCATTAGCCGTGTCGGCCGTATCTGGGCCGATGGGGCAGAGGTCGCGCAGAGCGACCTGAACATGCGCGTTTATGCGGGTACAGCGGATCAGCTGCCCGATCCCAAGATCGCTGCTGTTATCGGGCTGGAAAATACACCTGCCTATCGTGGCACGGCCTATGTCGTATTCGAGAACTTGTCGCTGGAGCAGTTTGGCAACCGAGTGCCGCAGTTCACGTTTGAGGTGATACGCGCGGATCAGCCAGACGCCGCGGACGACCTTGCGGATATCGTGACGGGTGTCGCCTTGATCCCGGGGACGGGCGAATACGGGCTGGCAACATCGCAGGTCTATCTGTCGCCCTCCTATGGTGAGCAGGTGGCGATCAACACAAACTCGCCCCTAGGGCAAAGCGATTTTTCGGCCTCAATGGATGCGCTGCAAGGTGAGTTGCCCGCCTGTCGGTCGGCAATGATGGTCGTGTCATGGTTTGGCAGTGACCTGCGCTGCGCCGATTGCGTGATCGAGCCCAAGGTTGAACAGAAGGACACGGATGCTGAGTCAATGCCTTGGAGGGTGGCAGGGAAATCGCGGTCAAATGCAGCGCGGGTCCCCCGCAAGGATGGAAAGCCGATCTATGGCGGCACGCCGACTGATGCGTCGGTGGTCGAAGCCATCAGGGACATGAAGGCACGCGGTCTGGAGCCTGTTTTCTATCCGTTTATCCTGATGGAGCAGATGGACAATAATACGTTGCCTGATCCTTGGACCGGTCAGCCGGGGCAGCCTGCGCTTCCCTGGCGCGGGCGCATCACGACCTCGCTTGCGCCGCAGCTGCCCGGTAGCCCGGATGGCACTGTCACAGCAGAGACAGAGGTGGCAGCGTTCATGGGAACCGCAGCGGTCGGTGATTTCACGATTTCGGGAAGCAAGGTTTCCTATAATGGTCCGGACCAATGGCGCTACCGCCGTTTCATCCTGCACTATGCGCATTTATGCGCAGCGGCGGGTGGTGTGACCGCCTTTTGCATCGGGTCTGAAATGCGAGGTTTGACGCAAATTCGCGGGGCGGGGAACAGTTTTCCCGCTGTTGCGGCCCTGCGCGAATTGGCGACAGAGGTACGCAGCATTCTCGGGCCCGACTGTAAGATCAGCTATGCAGCGGATTGGTCGGAATATCACGGCTATCAGCCACCTGGCACAGCGGATAAATTCTTTCATCTCGACCCGCTATGGGCCGACCCTGATATCGATTTTATTGGTGTCGATAATTACATGCCGCTTGCTGACTGGCGTGACGACAAGGACCATGCCGACAGCGCGGCAGGATCAATCTATAACCTTGATTACCTGCGCGCCAATGTTACCGGGGGCGAAGGATACGACTGGTATTATCCGACCAGAGAGGCACGGGATGCCCAACGTCGCCATCCGATCACCGATGGCAATGGCGAGCCTTGGGTTTGGCGTTACAAGGATTTTGCGGGCTGGTGGGTCAACCAGCACCATGACCGCATTGACGGTGTAAGGCAGGCCGTGTCGACAGATTGGGTGCCGCAAAGCAAGCCGATCTGGTTCACCGAGTTTGGTTGTGCGGCCATCGACAAGGGCGCGAACCAACCGAATAAATTCTTGGACCCGAAATCGTCGGAATCGCGGTTGCCCTATTATTCAAGCGGCCTGCGTGACGACTACATGCAGATGCAATATCTGCGGGCCGTATACAGCCATTTTGCGGTCCCGGCGAATAATCCGACCTCAACGGAATATGACGGTCCGATGATTGACACGGCGCGGATGCATGTCTGGGCCTGGGATGCGCGACCTTATCCGTTTTTCCCTGCCAACCGTAGCTTATGGTCGGATGGCGGCAATTATGCACGTGGTCATTGGCTGAATGGGCGCGCCACGAACCGACCTTTGTCCAGTGTCGTTGCAGAGATTTGTGAACGCTCCGGCATCTCGCATTACGATGTCTCCGGGCTGGAGGGCGTCCTGCGCGGCTATGTCGTCGATACGGTGTCGTCAGGGCGTGCGGCGTTGCAACCACTGATGACCGCCTACGGTTTTGAGGCGATGGAGCGTGATGGGCAGCTTGTTTTCGAAACCCGCAACGGATTCGTCGATCATCTGGTGACCGTGGATATGCTCGCCCTTGATGGTGAGAACGACGAAACGCTGTCGCTGACGCGGCTGCCCGAAGCGGAAATGGCCGGGCGCGTGCAGTTCACGCATCTGAACGCCGATGGCGACTACGAAATCGTCGCGGCAGAGGCTTTGCATCCCGATGAGGTCACGCGCAATGTGACGCGAAGCGAGGCACCGCTCGCACTGACCAGAGGTGAGGGCCAGAATACAGTCACACGCTGGCTACAGGAAACGCGGATTGCCCGGGACAGTGTGAGCTTTGCGCTGCCGCCTTCGCAGTTGGATATAGGCGCAGGCGACGTTGTTGATATTGAGACACCCGGTCATGCCGGCCTCTATCGTATTGACCGTGTAGATGAATCCGGCTTGCGCTTGATCGAGGCGACGCGCGTCAATCCAGAAGTCTATCGGCCACAGCCTGCGCAGGATCAATCTGCTGATTTTAAGCCATTTGCGACGCCGGTTCCGGTGGAAATGCTGTTCATGGATCTGCCCTTGCTGACTGGCGACGAAGACCCATATGCGCCGCATGTGGCCGCATCGGCGCGCCCGTGGCCGGGCAGCGTTGCGCTTTATGGGGCGGCGCAGGATAGTGGCTATGTGCTGCAAGAGGTGCTGCGCCGCGCCGCGACGATCGGGGTGACGCAGACACCGTTGGCGCGCGGTCCGGTGGGGATCTGGGATCGCAGCAGCGGTTTGCAGGTGGAATTTGTCGACGGCGCGTTAAGCTCTGTAACCACGCAGATGCTGCTGTCCGGCAACAATGCGCTTGCGATTGGTGATGGCACCGCCGATCAGTGGGAGATCATCCAAGTCCGCGATGTAGTGCCGATCGTCGAGCGTGTCTTTTCGCTTAGCCATTTGCTGCGCGGGCAGGCAGGCAGTCGTGGATTAATGCCGGATCTATGGCCTGCCGGGTCGCGGGTCGTACTGCTTGATGGCACGCCAGAGCAGCTGACGCTGCCCACGTCTACACGCGGGCTGGAGCGTCACTTTCGCTATGGTCCGGCGAAGCGGCCCTATACCGACACCAGCTATCGGCACGCGACATTTGCATTCAAAGGCAACGGGTTGCGCCCCTATCCGGTTACACATCTGCGCAGCTCTGATGGGGCAGCGGGCTTGGATGTTTCTTGGATCAGATGCAGCCGGGTGGATGGCGATATCTGGGCTGACGGCGACGTGCCAATTGGCGAAATCAGCGAGCGCTATGTTGTGCGTGTCTTACAAGACGGCATTCTGCGGCGCGAGGATTTCGTTGCCAACCCGCAGTGGACCTATAGCGCAGCCGCACAGGAGGCAGAGGTCGGGGTGGGTCCCTTTCGGGTCGAAGTCGCACAGCTGTCAGAGCGTTACGGCGCTGGCCCCGCCGTCGCTTTGGTGCTGCAAAGCTGAGCGCTGAGTATGCGCCCGGTTCAACTGGCCGATATCGAAGCCGCATCGCGCGTCTTGTTGCTTTTACCTCAAGACGCGCGATCAGATATAATTAGAATAATCATCGCACACGCGGATATCGCGGACCACTATCGCAAGCGGATCGGCAGAGCGCACCCGAAATTCGGTAGCGGCACATTGATGTCCGCGGCAGTCGCGTTTCCCGCTGCGCCACGACCGCCCCGCTGTTACGCTGACTATCTGGCTTGCCTACAACTTGTCGTAATGCATCTTTCGGAGCCGAAGATCGATCAATTGGCGTGATTAGACCTATCAAAGCTTTGTTCTTGGCGAATGGTCCCTAAATGCACTACATAAGTAGTCTGAAGCGAAGGATCAGCGCCATGGCAAATCTCAAACCCTCCGTTGCGGAACTCGATCCGGTCTGGAACAGGATATGTGACGAAGCGGAACGCGCCATCGCGTCCGAGCCTCTCATGGGTGGGCTTATTCATGCGAGCGTGCTTCACCATCAGAGCTTTGAAGGCGCACTGGCCTATCGTATGTCGATGAAGCTAGCCTCGCCTGACATGTCAGAGCAGATCCTGCGCGAAATCGCCGATGCGGCCTATGTGGCAGAGCCTGACCTGCCCGCTGCGGCCCGCGCCGATCTGGTTGCAACCTATGATCGTGATCCGGCCTGCCACCGCTTTTTACAGCCGCTGCTGTATTTCAAAGGGTATCAGGCGATCCAGGCCTATCGGCTTGGCCATTGGCTTTGGGAACATGGGCGGTGTGATCTGGCCTATTTTATCCAGATGCGGGTCAGCGAAATCTTTGGCGTAGATATTCATCCGGCTGCGAAGATCGGCAAAGGGATCATGATTGACCATGCGCATTCTATCGTTGTTGGCGAAACAGCGGTTGTTGGCGATAATGTTTCTATGCTGCATTCAGTGACGCTGGGCGGAACAGGCAAGGAAGATGACGACCGGCACCCGAAAATTGGCAATGGCGTCCTTATCGGTGCCGGGGCCAAGGTGCTTGGCAATATCACCATCGGGCATTGCACCCGTATCGCCGCGGGGTCTGTGGTGCTGGAAGACGTACCACCGATGAAGACCGTCGCAGGCGTACCTGCACGGATTGTGGGCGAAGCAGGTTGCGCGCAGCCGTCGGTCACAATGGATCAGCTGTTCGAATAACACTACAGAGCTTTGCTGTAGCTAGGAACGCGGCCGGTAACGAATAGCGTGCCATTCGGTGTGGATACTTGCAATTTTCAAAGAATCGTAACATATAAAGTTACATGAAAAGAGACAGCCGCCTTTCCTCCGTTCTTCACGCGCTTTTGCATATGGTCGACAGCGACGGCCCGATGACATCCGAACTGCTATCGCAATGCATGTCCACCAATCCGGTCGTAGTGCGGCGCACCATGGGGCTTTTGCGCAATGCTGGCATAGTCGCATCAGAGCGCGGTCACGCGGGGGGATGGCGCATCACGGCTAATCTGGAAAAGGTCACGTTGCGCCATCTGTTCGACGCCTTGGGCGAGCCGACCGTGTTCGCAATGGGCCATAAGCTGGATGCGCCCGAATGCTTGGTGGAACAATCGGTCAACAAAGCGCTGGATAGCGCTTTCGCAGAGGCAGAGGCCATGTTGCTGGATCGTTTTGCCAACATCAACCTTGCCACCTTAGCTGCAGATTTCACCCGACGGCATGCGGCGTATCGACAACAAAAGGACTAACAAATGACCCATGACGTGATCGTCATCGGGGGCAGCTACGCCGGAATGGCCGCTGCCCTGCAGCTTTTGCGTGCCCATCGCAAAGTTATGATTATTGACAAAGGGCAGCGCCGGAATCGCTTTGCGTCACAAGCGCATGGGTTTTTAGGGTTCGGCGGCATTGCCCCTGGCGAAATTTTCACGACCGCCAAGTCTCAGCTCGAAAACTACCCGACACTTGTCTGGGAAACGGGCCTTGCGACACAGGTTGTGGGTGCTAATGATGATTTTACGGTGACACTGCAAACGGGAGAGGTCCATAAAGGCCGTCGTATCGTCTTTGCGACGGGTGTGTCGGACGCACTGCCAGCCATTGATGGTCTTGCCGAACGCTGGGGGCAGCATGTGTTCCACTGTCCTTACTGTCACGGGTATGAGCTTGGCAAAGGGGACATCGGCGTGATCGCGACTGGCCCGATGTCGATACATCAGGCAAAGCTGCTGCCGGATTGGGGGAAGGTCACGTTTTTCGTCAATGGGGCGGTTTCCATTGATAGTGACACCCGTGCGATACTCGTTAACCGAGGCGTCATCATCGAAGAAACGCCCATCGACCGTTTAGATGGGGGGGCGGATGTTGTGTTGGCGGATGGACGTGCTTTGCCCTTTGCGGGGATTTTCACCGCGTCGATCAATGCGCCGGCAACGCCCATTGCGCAAGAGATGGGATGTCGCATTGTTGAAACCGCCTTGGGCACAATGATCGAAACTGATGAGAGCAAGAAAACGAACATACCCGGTGTTTTTGCCTGCGGAGACGCAGCGCGCGTGCCGCATGCAATTTCGCTTGCAGTGGGCGACGGAGCTTGGGCGGGCGCGCAGGTCCACGCATCACTGGTCTTTGGATAACCGAAAACAGCCCGCCAATTATTGACGGGCTGTTTCAGCATTTGATTAGGCCAGCATGGTCATCGGGTTTTCTAGATTGTCCTTGATGGCTTGCAGCAGGTTGGCCCCCAATGCGCCGTCGATTACCCGGTGATCAACAGAGAGCGTCGTGGACATGACAGTCGCCACAGCCAATTCGCCATCCTCGCCGACAACCGGCTTTTTCACCCCGGCACCCACCGCCAAAATGGCCGCATGAGGTGGGTTGATGATCGCGTCGAAATTGTCGATGCCAAACATGCCCAGATTGGAAACAGCAAAGCTACCACCCTGATATTCATGCGGTGCCAGTTTGCGTTCGCGGGCGCGACGTGCAAGATCCTTCATCTCGGTCGACAAGGATGACAATGTCTTGTTGTCGGCATCTTTCAGAACCGGCGTGAACAGCCCGCCTTCAATCGCGACAGCCACGGCCACATCCGATTTTTCGAATTGCAGCACGCGATCACCGGCCCAAACGGCATTGGCCTCGGGGATCTGTTGCAGGGCAACGGCACAGGCTTTGATGATGAAGTCATTGACCGACAGCTTCACACCGCGCGCTTCCAGCTGCTTGTTAAGCTGGCTGCGGAACTTCAACAATGCATCAAGGTTGATGTCACGGCGCAGGTAGAAATGCGGCACGCTTTGCTTTGCTTCGGTCAGGCGGGCGGCAATCGTTTTGCGCATACCGTCCAGCTTGACCTCTTCAAAGGGGCGGCCTTCGTAGGTTTTCAGCACGACCTCTGTGCTCGGGCCGGTGGCAAGACCGGCAGATGCAGGTGCAGGAGCCTTGGCGGGCGTGTTAGCGGCTGGTTTCGCGCCGGGTTTGGCATTTTCGACATCGGCTTTGATGATCCGACCGCGCGGACCAGAGCCTTTGATGTTTCCCAAATCAAGCCCCTTATCTGCCGCGATACGGCGGGCAAGAGGGGAAGCAAAGATGCGTTCGCCACCTTTTGTCCCAGCAGCAGGGGCTGGTGTCGTGTCGGATTTGGTCGGTGCGGCCTCGGCACTTGGTTTGGCTGCCGCCGCATCGTTAGATTTGGCAGGTTCAGCGGCTTTTTCCGCAGGCGCCTGAATGTCATCCGCGCTTTCGCCGTCTTCCAGCAAGATGGCGATCACATCATTGACTTTCACACCTTCGGTGCCTTCGGCGATCAGGATCTTGCCCATCACGCCTTCGTCCACCGCCTCGAATTCCATTGTGGCCTTGTCGGTTTCAATCTCGGCCATGATGTCGCCGGAAGAGACGGTGTCCCCTTCCTTCACATGCCATTTGGCAAGCGTGCCTTCTTCCATTGTGGGGGACAGGGCGGGCATCAGAATTTCTGTGGGCATCGCGTTGTCTCCTTAACGGTAAGTCACTTGCTTGCAGGCCGCAACGACCTCAGCAGCGGTGACAAGGGCATGCTTTTCAAGGTTGGCGGCATAAGGCATCGGCACATCCTTACCGGTGCAATTGATCACCGGGGCGTCCAGATAATCAAAGGCCTCTTGCATGATGACAGTGCTGATATAGCCACCCACGCTGCCTTGCGGCCAGCCTTCTTCGACGGTCACACAGCGGTTTGTCTTACGCACCGAGGCAAGAATCGTTTCGGTGTCCATCGGGCGCAGTGAGCGCAGGTTGATCACCTCGGCGTTGATACCCTCTTCGGCCAGCTTTTCCGCTGCTTCAAGCGCATAGGTCATGCCAATCCCAAAGCTGACGATGGTCACATCATCACCGGCGCGTTCGATTTTGGCCTTGCCAAAGGGAATGGTGAAATCATCCATCACCGGCACGTCGAACGATTTGCCGTAAAGGATTTCATTTTCCAGGAAAATCACCGGGTTGGGATCGCGGATTGCTGTTTTCAGCAGACCTTTTGCATCAGCCGCTGAATAGGGCATCACCACTTTCAGACCGGGGATTTGCATGTACCATGCGGCATAGTCCTGGCTGTGCTGGGCACCAACGCGGGCAGCGGCACCATTCGGCCCACGAAACACCATAGGTGCGCCCATCTGACCGCCGGACATATAGAGCGTCTTGGCGGCAGAGTTGATGATCTGGTCAATTGCCTGCATGGCAAAGTTGAAGGTCATGAATTCGACAATTGGCTTCAGACCGCCAAAAGCGGCACCTGTCGCGATCCCGGCAAAGCCATGTTCGGTGATCGGCGTGTCGATCACGCGCTTGGCGCCAAATTCATCCAGCAAACCTTGCGAAATTTTGTAAGCGCCCTGATATTCGGCGACTTCTTCGCCCATCAGGAACACTTCATCGTCGCGCCGCATTTCTTCGGCCATAGCATCGCGCAAGGCTTCACGGACGGTCGTGGATTTGGTTTCGACATCCTCGGCCCAGTCAGGCGTGACATCAGCAACCGGTGCTGCAGGGGCCGCAGCGGCAGGGGCTTTCGCTGGGGCCTCTTCCGTTTCTTCTTTGGCAGGGTCTGCATCATTTGCGCTGCCGCCGTCCCCGACCTGATCGGGGACCTCTTCGCCTTCTTCCACAAGGATGGCGATCACATCATTGACCTTCACACCTTCGGTGCCTTCCGCAATCACGATCTTGCCAACGATGCCTTCGTCAACGGCCTCGAATTCCATCGTGGCCTTGTCGGTTTCAATCTCGGCCATAATATCGCCGGACGACACGGTGTCGCCTTCCTTGACCAGCCATTTGGCCAGCGTGCCTTCTTCCATCGTGGGGGACAGGGCGGGCATAAGAATTTCAGTTGCCATGGCTCAAGCCTCCTGCGGGATTTCGGTTGCGTAGATATCGGTCCAAAGCTCGTCCAGCGCGGGTTCCGGGCTTTCCTTGGAGAATTCGGCCGCTTCGTTGACGACGCCTTTGATCTCTTTGTCGATGGCTTTCAGGTCATCTTCGGAGGCATGTTTTCCAGTCAGAAGCATTTCGCGGACCTGCTCAATCGGATCGCGTTCGTCGCGCATTTTCTGCACCTCTTCGCGGGTCCGGTATTTGGCCGGGTCCGACATAGAGTGGCCGCGATAGCGGTAGGTCTTCACCTCAAGGATATAAGGTCCGTCACCCGCACGGCAGTGGGCCACGGCACGTTCGCCAGCCGCCTTGACTGCCAGCACATCCATGCCGTCCACTTCTTCGCCCGAAATACCGTAAGCTGCGCCACGCTCCCAAAGAGAGGGGGATTTGGTCGACCGCTGCACCGATGTGCCCATTGCGTATTGGTTGTTTTCAATCACAAACACCACCGGTAGCGCCCAAAGCTCTGCCATGTTGTAGGTTTCATAAACCTGACCTTGGTTGGCCGCGCCGTCACCAAAATAGGTGAAGGTCACATTGTCATTACCTTTATACTTGTCAGCAAAGGCAAGACCCGCACCCAGCGGCACCTGCGCGCCGACGATGCCGTGACCACCATAGAAATGCTTCTCTTTCGAGAACATATGCATAGAGCCGCCTTTCCCTTTGGAAAAGCCGCCTTCGCGGCCGGTCAGCTCTGCCATGATGCCCTTGGGGTCCATGCCGCAGGCCAGCATATGGCCGTGGTCACGGTAGGATGTGACGCGCTTGTCACCTTCCTTTGCGGCGGCTTCCAGCCCGACAACGACGGCTTCTTGCCCGATATAAAGGTGACAAAAACCACCGATCAGGCCCATGCCGTACAATTGGCCCGCCTTTTCTTCGAACCGCCGGATCAGCAGCATTTCACGGTAGTGACCCAGCAATTCCTCGGCTGAGACATTGGGCGTTGCGGCGGCCTTTTTGGGCGGCATATGCATTCCTCCAGCGCTTGTGTAATATAGTTTAGCGTTAAACTATCTATTACATCATGCGCGCGCAGATTGCGAGGGGCAATGTGCCCCTCTGCCACGCCCGAAGGTCATAACAGCCTTGCGCTCAGCGGATGACGATCTCATCTGCGCGGATCAGGCCCAGCACGTCGCGGGCCTGTTCATCCAGCAGATCAAGGTCAAGAAAATTGTCGGACAGGCGCGTGGTCAGGTTTTCCATCCGCGCGACCTCTTTTTCCAAAGCCTCCAGCTCGAACGCCAGCGCACGGCCCTCGGCCTGGATTTCGATGCGTTTGAATAGCCCGTAATCCCCTTGCACGGCGGCAAAGGTGAAATAGAGTCCAAGCATCAAAGTGCCCAGGAAAAAGAAAACCGTGCCTAGCGGCGGTAGGTTGCGTCGCGACATGAACGTGCCTCATCTGTCGCCTCTGACGGGCGACTGATGGATAGATTCGCACAAACGATCCGCAAAGTGAATCCCCAAATTGCCGCAGGGCGCAGGGTGTGACCTGTCAGTCCTTGCCGCGATAGATATCAATCAGCTTGTCCAGCATATCCAAAGCATCATCACGATCCCGCTGGAAAGAGTTGCGCCCAATGATCGACCCGTTCCCGCCACCGTCGCGGATCGCGCGGGCATCGTCATAAACGGCGTCTGTGCCTTTGGCCGCACCGCCTGAGAACACCATGAGCCGCCGACCATCAAAGGCGCTTTGCACACAGTGCCGCACGCGGGCGGCTTGGCTCGCGATATCAATGCCTTGCGCCTCATAGACTTTCTTCGCTTCTGGCAGGCTCAGATGATCGGTGCTCAGCTTGATCTTGATGATATGCGCCCCAAGAAGTGCTGCAATCTGGGCGGCATAGGCAGCGATGTCGATGGCCGTTTCGCCATCCTTGTTCAGTGCCTCTCCACGTGGATAAGACCAGATCACCGTGGCAACCCCTTTGGCTGCCGCTTCGCGCCGCATTTCAGCGATGTCGCCGAACATATTCAGCGCCGCGGAAGAGCCGGGATAAACAGTGAAACCGATGGCCGAACAGCCCAAACGCAGCGCGTCATCGACGGAGGCTGTGATCGCCTGCGTTTTCGGGGCGGCGTCAGGGATCAGCGAATTGGCGGAATTCACCTTCAGGATTGTCGGGATCTGCCCGGCAAATGTATCGGCCCCTGCTTCGAGCATGCCCAACGGGGCGGCGTAGGCGTTCAGCCCGGCATCAATCGCCAGCTGGTAATGATAATGCGGATCATAGGCCGCAGGGTTGGGCGCAAACGACCGTGCGGGTCCGTGTTCAAAGCCTTGATCAACGGGCAGAATAATCATCTTGCCGGTCCCGCCCAGTTTGCCGTTCATCAATATCCGGGCAAGGTTGGCTTTCACGCCGGGGGTGTCGCCTTCGTAGTTCGATAGAATTTTTTGGACGATCTTGGTGGTTTGCATGGTCTGTGGTCCCCCTGTTGCGCTTATTCTCTACGCATTTAACAGGCTGAAACCGTGGCACAATGTCGGTTGCGCTAACATTCCGGAGGATTGCGTTAAAAGTTTGGTAACCGTTACTTTGTCAGTCGAAATTTAATGCGGCCTGAAGAAACACTCGATCCTTGACGTAATCGCGCCGGGTCTTGCCGCCGCGATTTTCGTTCTAAAGCGTAACTTTCAGACGCTACCTAGCCGAGCGCCGCAACGCCCGGCAGTGTCTTACCTTCCATCCACTCAAGAAAGGCACCGCCAGCGGTGGAGGTATAGGTGAACGCATCCGCCGCACCGGCTTTGTTCAACGCAGCAACCGTATCACCACCACCGGCAACGGTGACAAGCTGGCCTGCCTTGGTTAGTTCAACCGCCTTGGCAGCGGCAGCATTGGTGGCTGCATCAAACGGGCTGATCTCGAACGCGCCAAGGGGGCCGTTCCAAATCAGCGTCTTGCAGCGCTCAAAAAGCTGCGCGATGTGGGTCACACTATCCGGTCCGGCGTCAAGGATCATCGCATCTGCCGGGCAATCTTCGGCCATCACGACGCTGCTATCAGCACCCGCCTTGAATTCCCGCGCAATCACAACATCACGGGGCAGCAGGATTTCGCAGCCTGCGGCGGCGGCTTTCTCTGCAATCTCGCGCGCGGTGGCGGTCATGTCATGTTCGCAAAGCGATTTGCCCACATCCAGCCCCTGCGCGGCAAGAAATGTATTGGCCATGCCGCCCCCGATCACCAGCGCATCGACCTTGGTCACCAGATTTGCGAGCAGATCAAGCTTGGTCGACACTTTCGCGCCGCCGACCACAGCCACCACCGGGCGTTCGGGGTTTCCAAGCGCCTTTTCCAGTGCCTCCAGCTCTTCGGCCATCAGACGGCCTGCACAAGCGGGAAGCAGCTTTGCCAGTGCCTCTGTGCTGGCATGAGCGCGGTGAGCGGCGGAAAACGCATCATTCACATAGATATCGCCAAGGGTAGCGAGACGTTTGGCGAAGGCCGGATCGTTCGATTCCTCGCCGGGATTGAAGCGCAGGTTCTCCAACAACAAAACCTCGTCGCCTTCCATATCGGCTACCGCATCGCCAAAATCGGAATTCACCCAAGTCACCGGTAGGCCCAGCACATCAGCCACGGTCGGGGCAATGATTTCCAGCGACATATCCGGGACGGTTTTACCCTTGGGGCGGCCAAAATGCGCCATCAGGATCACTTTGCCGCCCTTGGCTTGGATATCCTCAACCGTGGGTACGATTCGTTCGATCCTTGTGGTGTCGGTCACCTTGCCGTCTTCGACGGGTACGTTGATATCGACCCGGACCAGCGCCCGTTTGCCCGCAAAATCCATGTCGTCAAGTGTTTTCCAAGCCATCAGCCGATCCCCGAAGTTCCAGTTCACGGACTTGTTGCGGCAATGCGTGGCCCGCGTCAACAGGGGCGGGTTGGCAATCAGCGCCTCACGCAATATGTGATTGCCCAACGCGAGAGGTAAGGAGTACCCCCAATGGCCGATATCAAAGACCCCGAAAACACGATCATCATGACCCTGAAGGGTGGCGATGTGATCATCGAACTGCTGCCCGACGTGGCACCGCAGCACACTGCCCGGATGAAGGAACTGGCCCGCGCCGGTGCCTATGACAATGTGGCGTTTCACCGAGTTATCGACGGTTTCATGGCACAGACCGGCGATGTGGCAAATGGCAATATGGAAAACGATTTCAACATTGGCCGCGCCGGTACAGGCGGGTCCGAACTGCCTGACTTGCCTGCCGAGTTTTCGAAAGTTCCGCACGCACGCGGTTCGCTGGGCGCGGCACGGTCGCAGAATCCGAATTCTGCCAACAGCCAATTCTTTATCAACTTCAGCGATAATGATTTCCTGAATGGGCAATACACTGTTTATGGTCAGGTGACCTCTGGCATGGAACATGTGGACGCGATCACCCGGGGTGAGCCACCGATGAACCCCGACCGCATGATCAGCGTTAAGGTGGCCGCCGATGTTTAAGCTCGCCGCTGTCCTGAGCGTGCTGGCCGCGCCGGCCTTGGCCGCCGGGCTAGAGATCGACGTCACGGGTGAGGCGAACGGCACTATCGTCATCGACCTGTTCGAAGATGTCGCGCCAAACCATGTCGCACAAATTGCTGCAATCGCCGACGCAGGCGATTACAATGGGATCGTCTTTCACCGGGTGATTGACGGTTTCATGGCCCAGACAGGCGACGTGCAGAATGGCATCCTTGGTGGTGATCTGTCGCGCGCAGGCACCGGCGGATCGCAGTTCGGTGACATCCCCGCCGAATTCTCGGATCGCCCGTTCGAGCGTGGCGTTGTTGGCATGGCCCGTGGTCGCAGCCCGAATTCTGCCAATAGCCAGTTCTTTATCATGTTTGAACCGGGCTATTTCCTGAACGGGCAATATACCGTCGTTGGCGAAGTGACATCCGGCATGGATGTGGTCGACGCGATCAAGCGCGGCACCGGGCCAAATGGTGCTGTCATCGGACAGCCTGACGTGATGAACGAAGTACGCGTCACCGAATAATCAATGCGCCTATCCCCCTCACATTCCTGCGAGGGGGATAGGCCTGCCCACATATATCAGCCACTCTGCTACCAAATGCGGAGTGTCCTATGCGTCTTTTTTCTTTCGTCGCGATATTTTGTCTGGCTGCCAATATCTTGGCGGCAGGTCCTGAGTTCTGGCGCCATGAATGGCCGAACACCGATTTTTCACAGACTAACGTGGAAAGCTGGGTAGAGATCATATCTGGCGGGCCGCCCAAAGATGGTATTCCTGCGCTGGAAAACCCAGATTTTCAGCCCGTATCTGCCGAAGACCAACTCCAGCCCCGTGAACCTGTTATCACGCTTGAAATCGCGGGCGAAGTCCCGCGCGCCTATCCCATCCGCTATCTGACATGGCATGAGATCGTGAATGATGAGGTGGGCAGCATTCCGGTTGCGGTCACCTTCTGCCCTTTGTGTAATTCAGGGATCACCTTTGATCGGCGCATATCCGACAGTGTGCTGACTTTCGGCGTTTCGGGCAAACTGCGCAATTCCGATATGATCATGTTTGACCGCGAAACAGAAAGCTGGTGGCAGCAGGCGACGGGCGACGCGATTGTCGGCGCGCTGACCGGCACTGAATTGCAAAGCCTGCCAAGCTGGATGGAAAGCTGGGAGGCGTTCGCGACACGCAACCCGCAGGGGCTGGTCATGGTGCAGCCGGATTTTCGGCGGGACTACGGTGCAAACCCTTATGTGCGTTACGATAGTTCAACCCGCCCATTTCTGTATTCGGGGGAATTGCCGCCTCATAATATTCCGGCCCTGGAACGGGTCGTGCGTGTCGGGGATCGTGCATGGCCGCTGACCCGATTGGCCGCTGACGGCACGCTGACCGAGGCGGGCGTGACGCTCAGCTGGCAGGCGGGGCAAGCCTCGGCCCTTGATGACGCGCGCCTGGCATCAGGGCGCGATGTCGGCAATGTGCGGGTCAGGGATGCAGCGGGTCGCGATCTGGCGCATGATGTAATGTTCGCCTTTGCCTTTCATGCGTTCTGGCCGGATGGGGAATGGATGCTGGGCCGCTGAAACCGCAACCCGCTATCACGTGCCACAAAACGTCCGCGTAACCCGTTCATCCATAGTTGGCGCACGTGTGTATTTTTCCGTTTCTGGTGTCAGCTTATAAGGCTGGGTCACTGCGGCCAGCAGCGCGTGGAATGGTGCCATATCGCCATGCCGTCCTGCTTGAATGGCTTCTTCAATACGGTGATTGCGCGGGATGATCTGTGGGTTCGCTTGCGCCATCACGGTCTCTGCGTCGGCGCTGGCACGTGCTTGACGGCGCACCTCCCACGTATCGAATGCGCTGCGGTCGAGGAATTGATCGCGCGCCTGCAGTTGCCCTATATTGGCAAAAACATTCGTGAAATCAGCGCTGTCTTTGGCCATCAGGTCAAGTAGGTCATTGATTAACGTGACATCTTCCGCGACCGGGTTGGTAATGCCCAGCTTGGTCGCAAAAACCCGCAGCCATGCGGATTGATAGACGTCTGGAAAGCGATTCACCGCAGCGGTGAAACCTTCAATCGCTTGGTCCCGGTCATCCATCAGCGGGATGAGTGCCGTTGCAAACTGTGCCATGTTCCACGCCCCGATGCCGGGCTGATTGGAATAGGCATAACGGCCATATTGGTCGATGCTGCTGAACACAGTATCAGGGTGGAAATGGTCGATAAAGGCGCAAGGGCCGTAATCAATCGTTTCCCCCGCAATCGCAACATTATCGGTGTTCATCACCCCATGAATAAAGCCCAGCCCCATCCAGCGGGCGATCAACCGCGCGTAGCGTTCGATCACAGCGTCCAACAGGGCGGCGGGGCCGTCGGCACCGGGATAGTGTCGCGCGATGACGTGATCGGTCAGGGCTTGCAGCGCCTCAAGATCGCCGCGTGCGGCAAAGAACTGGAACGTGCCGACGCGAATATGGCTTTGGGCGACGCGGGTGATGATCGCACCTGGCAGGGGCTCTTCTCGATAGACATCTTCCCCTGTCGTCACTGCGGCCAGCGCGCGGGTTGTGGGCACGCCCATCGCATACATCGCTTCGCTCATCAGATACTCGCGCATGACTGGCCCCAGCCAGGCCCGCCCGTCACCGCGCCGTGAGAATGGCGTCGGACCCGCGCCTTTCAGCTGGATGTCACGCCGAATGCCATCGCTATCCACGACCTCGCCCAGCAGGATCGCGCGCCCGTCGCCCAGTTGCGGATTCCAATTGCCGAACTGATGGCCCGCATAGGCCTGCGCCAGCGGGTTGGCCCCGTCGGGGATGCTATTTCCCGCAAAGACAGCGGTTGCATCATCGCCCAGCGTGATCCCCAGCTTGTCCGCCAGCGGCGTGTTTACCGCGATGATCTGCGGGTCTTTCACCGGGGTCGGCAGTTGCGCGGCATGCATCTGCGCGGGCAGCCGGAAGTAGCTATTGTCGAACGGTATTTTCACAGCCGCGCCAATCGGTCAGCCAGCAAAGCATAAAAACCCGCCGCATCAATATCCTTCATGAACATCGCGTTCTTGGGCCGGTCGGTGATCCGCCACCAATCGGCGACTGTCATGCCAAGGGTTAGGTCAGAGCCGGTCTCAATCTCCACATTGATCTGGCGCCCTTGGAATAATTGCGGCGCGATCAGATAAGCAATGGTGCAAGGGTCATGCAGCGGCGCCCCTTCGGAGCCGTATTTTTCCATGTCGAACCGTTCAAAGAAATCGGTCCAAGCCGCGACGTGATCGCCAACTTTCGTTTTCATGGCGCGGAATGCGTCGATGCGCGTCTTTGTGGTCAGTGCCTTGTGGGTCACATCAAGCGGCATAACTGTTAGCGGTGCGCCTGCATCAAACACGATTTTGGCAGCCTCTGGGTCCACATAGATGTTGAATTCGGCCGTGGGGGTGATGTTGCCCACCTCAAAATAAGCGCCGCCCATCAGCACGATTTCCTGCACGCGCGAAATGATATCAGGGGCGCGTTCGAAAGCTGTGGCGATATTGGTCAGCGGCCCGATGGGGCAAAGCGTCACCGTGCCAGCGGGTTCGTTGCGGAGGGTTTCAATAATGAAATCAACGCCATGCTGTTCTTGCACCGGCATGGTCGGGTCATCCATCGGCGGGCCGTCTAACCCGGTTTTGCCATGTACGTGCTCCGCTGTGACCAGCTTGCGGTGCATCGGCTTGTCACAGCCTGCAAAGACTTTGGTTTCTGGTTTGCCAGCGAGTTCGCAAACAATACGCACGTTCTTTGCCGTGAGCTCCAGCGGAACGTTTCCCGCCACGGCTGTGATCCCCAGAAGGTCGATATCCTCAGGCGAGGCGAGGGCGAGCAGGATGGCGACAGCGTCGTCCTGTCCGGGGTCGGTGTCGATGATAATCTTGCGCGGGGCCATGGGTCTTCCTGTTCTGTTTGTTCTAACCTGTATCGCAAGGCGGGCAGGGACAAGAGGAGACCGTACAATAAGGTGTCGACGTGCAGATCGTAGCGTTTCGCAAAGATGCTGGGAGAGACTACCAAATGATAGGCTTTAGAAAGTGTAATGCACCGTACGGAGCAGGGAATGGTCGCTTTTGCGATGTTTTGTCGTCGGTAATATGGAAATCAAGATATTCGTCGATCAACTTGTTGCGATTTTGCAGACATAGGCATCATTATGCGGGCACTGTTTCGCAATTCAGCAGATATGCGCCGTTTTTACGACATATTTCAGGGGGATATGGAAAGTAAGGTGCTGATGCACCATGTGTTGTTTCGAAGGCAACGACCTTCAAATAGTCCTAGTAATGGAGAAAAAAGATGACCCATACGACAAAGCTGATGACGCCAATGGCGCTTGTTGTCGCGCTGACGGCACCGGCATTCGCACAGGATGCTGCCATCGATGTCAACGGTGATGGGATGTACAGCTTTCCCGAATTGCAAGCTGCCATGCCCGAAATGACAGAGGATGACTTTACCATATTGGATTCATCAGGGGATGGCCTGTTGGATGCCGAGGAAATCTCTGTCGGGGTCGAAAACGGTATGTTGCCAGCGTCCTGAAGAGACGAGAGCCGGGTCAGCCTCTGACCCGGCTTATCGGCGCCTCTGCGCGTCCTGTTGCGCCCACAGGATGCGCGAGGTTGCCTTACAGCGCGCCGCGCGCGAGCGCCGCAACGCCTGTGCGTGCCACTTCCTGTAGGCCTAATGGCCGCATCAGATCGGCAAAAGCGTCAATTTTTTCTGGCGTGCCCGTGATCTCAAAAACGAATGATTCCAATGTGCTATCGACCACATTGGCCCGGAATATATCGGCCAGCCTGATCGCTTCGATCCGGTGATCGCCGGTGCCGGAGACTTTGAGCAGTGCTAATTCACGTTCGACCGATGGCCCTTCTACGGTCAGGTCGTGCACGTCATGGACCGGGACGATCCGGCCCAGTTGCGCCTTGATCTGGGTGATGATTTGCGGCGTGCCAGAGGTCACGATGGTGATGCGCGACCGGTGGCCTGTGTGGTCGACTTCGGCCACGGTGAGGCTGTCGATGTTGTAGCCGCGCCCGGAAAACAGCCCGATGACGCGCGCCAGCACGCCGGGTTCATTTTCGACCAGAACCGCCAGCGTGTGCCGTTCCACAGTATCGGAATAATTGGGCCGTAGGTTGTAGGCGGAGTGGCTGGTGGAGCCTTCTTTGATCTTGAGCGGAGACATGGAAAAACCTTGTTTTGGGCGATCGGAATTCCATCGGAATTCCATCGGACTGCATCGGACGGTCAGCTAACCATTTATCATTGGGTCTGAAGTACGATCAAAAGCTGCGTTTCACCCGCAGCCAATGCGTTGCCGTTCAACAATGGGGATTTGAAAAACGGTGTTGGTGAAAGCGTATGTTCACTGCGGATTGTCCCTTCGGTCATCTGCAGAAACATGGCCGTATCATCGGGCAGCCATGCAGGGGCTGGAAAAGTGAAACCGCCGGGTTCCGGGGGCATCTGCGCGATCAGTGCGGCGCGATCCGCTGCGGCATATGTGATCAGCGCAGTCAGGGTCCAATCAGACCCGCCGGACAAAGTCACGCTTTCCCACAGGGCCGCTTCAGGCATGGGGTCAAGCGTGATGAACCGGCTCAGCATCTCAAGATCGGTTTTCGCATGGGTCATGAGTTCAGCCTTCGTTGTTGCGTTCACGTCGCGTTCGGCGAGCGAAACCAGCGCAGCCATGCCAAGAGCGCCAGCGACGATCAACGCCCATATGGTTTTCTTTCCGATCACATCAAGTTCCTGATGCGGCGATTGTTGTTGGGCGGGCGTTGCCGCCGCGTGGGGGCATCTGTCACGGTATGAGTGCCGGTTGGTGTGGGGCCGGTCCACTGCACCCGCCGGGTGAGGGTAGCCTCGTTGCGATAGCCTTGGGCAAGACCCGTCACTTCGAAGACGCCATTGGCGCTGTCGGGAATACCGGTTGCGATGTCGGCTTGGCCGGGGTTGAAGTTGTATTGATCCTCGGCGTGGATGGTGAAGGTCAGATCAAATGCCGGCTGGTCAGGTGAAACATGCGTGACGCTGACCGATCCGCTGATCCAGAAAACATGTGCGCCGATAGCTTTTTGCCAATTTTCTGTTGCGGGATAGGGGAATTCAACGCTGTTGGCCCGCACGGTGAGCGCTGTTCCGGTGAAATCAAAGCTGGTGGAACCGGGTGTTGGCAGGCCGCTGTAAAGCGCTGAGGCCGCTGATTTTGCTTCGATGATGGCATTGCGCAGCATCGTCGCCCCGGATGAATCGTTCGAGACGTAGCGTTCATAAGAAAACGTCCGCGTCGTGCCCGTACCTTCGAGAAAGTGACGGTATGCCGCCAGCGCATCGGGAATGTCATTGTGCGGCAACAGTGGGACATCCTGTGCCGCTTCTGCAGCCTCTAGCTTGCCATGCCAGTAGGTGTATGAGGCCCGATCCGCAAAGGTTGCCGCGCGCGGCGCAAATTGGTCAAGAAAGCCATTATCATGTGTAATGGCGGGGCGTGACGGAGAGCCGACGGTGTAATTGGCGAGGGGCATGTGCTTTCCTGAAATGGTGATCTCGCAAAGCCAGGATGTTTGCGAGATCAGACTATTTCTGCGTCGGTCAGATGACTAGACCAGAACTGCGCCGCCTGTCTGGATGGCGTTCGCGGTATCCGCGTCTTCGCCCAGCAGCATTTCGTTATGAGCCTTGCCAGAAGGGATCATCGGGAAGCAGTTTTCGTGCTTTTCCACCAGACAGTCGAACAGGACCGGCCCGTCATGGGTGATCATTTCCATGATCGCATCATCGAGGCTATCCGGGTCAGAACACTGGATGCCTTTGGCCCCGAATGCTTCGGCCAGTTTGACGAAATCGGGCAGCGCCTCTGACCAGCTGGAGGAGTAGCGTTCGCCGTGCAGCAGTTCCTGCCATTGCCGCACCATGCCCAGCCGTTCATTGTTCAGGATGAACTGTTTGACCGGCAGCCGGTATTGCATCGCGGTGCCCAGTTCCTGCATGTTCATCAGCCAAGACGCCTCGCCCGCGACATTGATCACCAGCGCATCGGGATGGCCCATCTGCACGCCGATTGACGAAGGAAAGCCATAACCCATTGTGCCCAGTCCGCCCGATGTCATCCAGCGGTTTGGATCCTCGAACCCCAGATATTGCGCGGCCCACATTTGGTGCTGGCCGACCTCTGTACAGATGTAGCGGTCATGCTTCTTGGTCAGGGCTTCCAGCCGTTGCAGCGCGTACTGCGGTTTGATGATGCTGCCTTCCTGCCGGAATTTCAGACAGTCGATTGCCTGCCATTCATTGATCTGGCTCCACCATTTGCTCAGCGCTTCGGTATCGGTTTTGGCACCGCGTGATTTCCAGATTTTCAGCAGGTCTTCGAGCACATGCGCCACGTCGCCCAAGATTGGCATATCCACATGGATCACCTTGTTGATCGAAGAGGCATCAATATCAATATGCGCCTTTTTCGAGCCCGGGCTGAACGCATCAATCCGTCCGGTGATCCGGTCGTCGAACCGCGCCCCGATGTTGATCAGCAGGTCGCAGTCATGCATGGCCATGTTGGCCTCGTACAGTCCGTGCATCCCCAGCATACCCAGCCAGTTATCGCCGGACGCTGGATATGCCCCCAGACCCATCAGGGTAGAGGTGATCGGGAAGTTCGTTGCACCGACCAATTCGCGCAGAAGCTGGCTGGCGGCCGTGCCAGAGTTGATCACGCCGCCGCCGGTATAGAAAACTGGCCGTTTCGCCGTTTCCATTGCCGCCGCCAGTTCGGTGATCATCGCGATGTCACCTTTGACCTGTGGGTTGTAGTGGGTTTCGACTTGCCGTGCCTCTGTGTATTGGCCATTGGCGAACTGCACGTCCTTGGGGATGTCGACCAGCACCGGACCGGGGCGGCCTGAGGTTGCCACATGGAATGCCTCGTGCAGGGTCGCTGCGAGCGCGTCGGTATCTTTGACCAGCCAGTTATGTTTAGTGCAGGGCCGGGTGATGCCGACGGTGTCGGCCTCTTGAAACGCGTCAGAGCCGATCATGAAGGTCGGCACTTGCCCGGTCAGCACGATAATCGGGATCGAATCCATCAGCGCATCGGTCAGGCCGGTCACCGCATTTGTGGCCCCCGGTCCGGATGTGACCAAAGCAACGCCGGGCTTGCCGGTTGCCCGCGCATAGCCCTCTGCCGCGTGTACTGCGCCTTGTTCGTGGCGCACCAGCACGTGCTGAATGTGGTTTTGCTGAAAGATTTCATCATAGATCGGTAGGACCGCGCCACCAGGGTATCCAAAGACGACGTCCACGCCCTGATCAATCAGAGCTTGAACCACCATTCTTGCGCCCGTCATGGCTTTTGTCATTTGTCTCGCGTCCTTCGCGTATCTGGTTACATCAGTCACAAAAAAACCCCCGAGGATGTCGGGGGCGCATGGGATCGTTATGGTCTTACCGTTACCGGCCCATGCGCGTTTTTCCTACGATTAGTACGACGTGGTTCATCGGGGTTCCTTTGCGTGCGGAGACCTTAGTGGCGTCGGGCAGGGGGGTCAACCACAAGAATGGAGAAAATGTCGTTTGCGGGCGGCTTTGGGTAACTTTCTTTCAGGGGTGGCGGATCGAGACCCACCTTACGTGGTGGCACCGCTGGTCATTGTGGCCCAGATGTAGAGTGCATAGAGCGCGAGCATTACGGTTCCGGTTCGGCGGTTCAGCGCGCTTTTCCACCATAGTATCAGTGTAAGCGCCAGTGTTGCTCCGATCAACGTTGGTGTGTCGATGATCAGGAAACGTGGGTCGACCGCGATGGGTTGCACCACGGCGGTGACCCCTAGAATGCACAGAATGTTGAAGATATTCGAGCCGATGACATTGCCGAGCGCAATGTCACGTGCGCCTCGGACTGCGGCCATCAATGTGGTTGCAAGCTCTGGCAGTGATGTGCCGACAGCGACGATGCTGAGCCCGATGATTGCTTCGGACACGCCCCATTTGCGTGCGATCATGCTGGCGCTTTCGACAAGGTAATGCGCGCCGATCAGCACCGCGCCCAGCCCCAGCGCGGTTAGCAACAGCCCTTGCCAAAGGGGGGCGGGGGTGCGCGTGCTGTCTGATGCCTCGTTGGGTTTACGCAGGCTGACTAAGAGATAGGCCGCAAGTGCCAGTAACATGATCACGCCCTTGGTCGCACCGATCATGCCGGACCAGAACAGCAGTGGCAGCGCCAAGGTGGCAAGCGTCATCCAAAGTAGATCCCCTTTGATTTGCGCAAATTGCACAGTGATCGGGGTGATCAGAGCGGCGAGCCCAAGGATCAGCAGTATGTTGGCGATGTTAGAGCCGATTACATTGCCGATTGCGATCTCGGCCCGCCCGCCAAGCGCGGCATTGAGCGAGACCATGAGTTCGGGCGCGGAGGTGCCGAAGCCGACGATCGTCAGCCCCACAACCATCGGCGTGATCCCGAACCGCAGGGCCAATGTGCTTGCCCCTTTGACCAGCCAATCGCCGCCCAGAAAGAGCGCTGCGAGTCCTGCCAGAAGAATGAGATAAGTGGTCATATGAAGCCCCCGTGCTGGAGCGATAAAGAAGCATTGCGCATGGGTTCTGCAAGATGGTGGGACCATTATATTTTCAAGGGGCTGCGGCGCGATTAACGCGGGTTTAAATTCCGATATCTATGCTGTTCCAGCGCAATGTGCAGAGGATGGCGTATGAATAGGCTCGTATCATTGATTACGCCGCGCCATTGGTTGCACTGGCCACTTGGTGTTGTGGCGTGGGGGCTTGTCGCATCCACGCTCGCGTATCTTGTGGAGTACATCTTTGACGGCAGTGTGGATGATCCGTTTATCCGTCATGTTGTGATGACATCGCTGATCGCAGCCCCGATGATTTTGGCCGCCATGATGCTGTTTCGCCATCTTGACCGGTTGCAGAACGAATTGATCCGAATTGCCGCGACAGATCCTTTGACCGGATTGCTGAACCGCAGGGCCTTTTTCGAAAAGGTTGAGACTACCGGGGAAGGTGCGCTGCTGATGCTGGATCTTGATCACTTCAAGAGCATCAATGACACCTATGGTCATGCCGTTGGCGATGAGGTGCTTTGCGAAATGGCGCGTCAGCTGTCACAGATGATCCGCCGTGGCGATATTCTTGGGCGTTTGGGCGGGGAGGAGTTTGCGGTTTATCTTAGCCCGGCCGATGTGGTGGATGCACAGAATGTGGGCACGCGGCTGGCGCAGGGGATCGCGTTTGAGAAGGAGACAGTGAATTTTGTTGTCACTGTTTCGGTTGGGGCGGTGATGCGGCAGGGCGCGACCGCGCTTGCAGAGGATCTGCGCTATGCCGATCATGCACTTTACACGGCCAAACGGGAAGGCCGTGCGCGCATGGTGTTTCATCATAAGAAAGACGCGCTGCCCACGGTGATCGCGTCCTGATCAGCGGGGCCCTTACCAGAGCTGTTCGCGTGGACGGGCGACGCCGGCTACGAAATGTCCCAACAGGCCGATATAGGCGACGCTGAGCACGCCGATCAGTGTAATCGCATAGACGCCCAGGATCTGTATCATCGGCACCTGAAAGTTCAGGTGGGGCAGGTTGGCGATCACCAGCGGCGCATACCAAGATACGAAGGAAATCATCCCCGCAGTGATGAAGAGCATCCGTTTATGCAGCGGTAGCCCGTGCAGCATGGTCTGCCCGATCTGCTGGGCAAGGAAGGGGATAACGGCCTTGTGCAGGAAGACGCCGTTGATCGACAGGATCGCGACGATGGTCATTTTGGCCCAGACCTTTTCATTGCCGAGTTTGACTGGCTCGTAGGCCCAATAGTACAGCAGAAACCCAAAACCGGTAATCCAAAGCATTTTGAGCCCGACCGCGACGAGATCTGCGAAAAAGATGAAGAGTTCGACATTCTGGCTGGTGATGTCGCGCCCAAGGAAGAAGCGCAGGATCATCATGTCGAGCAGGGTAGCTGCGCCCAACCCCATCGCCAGCCCGATGAAGTGAAAGATGCGCACGATGCCGCGGATCATTTGTTCGGGGTCACCTGAGATGGCACTCATAATTTCGGTCAGCTGCATCAGTCTGTTCCTGCAGTGCCGGTCTGCCCCCGCGAACCGGTTTGTTTTCAGTAAGATGACCCCGGATTGTTGGGATCATCTCATTCATTGCAGAAACAGTATATCACGCAACCGTGGAAAATTTTGATCGGTTGGTTCGGCGGAAACGCGCCATTTGGATGGCGCGTATTGGCCATGTTGTGCCAGCGCTGAAAATTACAGCTTGGGTCGCGGGGCTACTTTTCCGGCGCGATCTTGTCCTGAGTCTGTGTTTCGAAATCGCTGCTGTCGTGCCGCTCGTGCAGTTGGGTTTCCGGTGCGCCAGAGGTTCGGTTGACCATGCGCCCGCGCTGATATGCAGGACGGGCAAAGATTTCATCGGCCCAGCGGGTGACGTGTTTGTAGCTGGCGCCGTCGATGAACTCTCCTGCGTTGTAGGCTTCACCTTTGACGAGGTTACCGTACCAGGGTGCGGTTGCGATATCGGCGATGGAGTAGTCGTCGCCCGCCAAAAAGCGCCGGTTGGCGAGGTTGCGATCCAGCACGTCGAGCTGGCGTTTGATTTCCATCGTGAACCGATTGATTGGGTATTCGAATTTCTCGGGCGCATAGGCGTAGAAATGACCAAAGCCGCCGCCGAGATAGGGGGCAGAGCCTTGCAGCCAGAACAACCAGTTCAGCGTTTCGGTCCGGCTGCTGTGTTCGCTGGGCAGGAAGGCCCCGAATTTTTCAGCCAGATAGAGCAGGATTGCCCCGCTTTCGAAGACCCGCGTGCCGGTGGTCGTGTCCAGCAGTGCGGGGATCTTGGAGTTTGGATTGACGTCAACAAAGCCGCTGGAGAACTGGTTGCCGTCCAGGATACGGATCAGCCAGGCATCATATTCCGCGCCTGCGTGGCCTGCGGCAAGCAGCTCTTCCAGCATGACGGTCACTTTGACGCCGTTCGGCGTGCCCATTGAATAGAGCTGCAACGGGTGTTTGCCTGTCGGCAGGTCCTCGTCATGAGTGGGCCCGGCGATTGGCCGGTTGATACTGGCGAATTCACCGCCGTTTTCATTTTCCCATGTCCAGACTTTGGGTGGGGTATAGGTGTTGTCGCTTGTCATTGGATGCTCCGCCGGTAAGGGTTTGCCCAGACTTACGGCAGCCCCGGCGGCGCATCAACTGTGCTGCACTTTGTTGTGACGATATTACCCGAGGGGCCGTATAGGCGAATTTCCGCTTATTTTAGATTTTTTGGAGCATGACATAATTTTCTACTGCATAGTCAAGGCTCTAACGGAAATAATTGGAAGGTTGCGTGATGTCACATTTTTCTGGTCTGCGCCCCAGGGAATTGAAAAAGAACGAGTATCAATTCATTTTACAACGCATGGTGACGGTTTTGGCAGTGTCTGCCGCTGCTGTTGCAGGTGCTTCAACGCAGGTTGCTGCGCAATCACAGTGTACAAACTATACTGTTGTGCGCGGTGATACGCTTTTTGAAATTGCACAGACGGCTGCATTGTCTGGCGGATTTCAAGAGATTTATAACGCCAATCGGGACATTCTGCCGAGTCCGAATGTGCTTGAGGTTGGGCAGGTCCTTCGTATTCCATGTGATGACGGTAACTTGCCAGTCGCGAGCAATGCCGCGCCCGCCCGTGTTGCGACCCTGACCGCAGCTGAAGCGACACAGCGGCCTGTGCGGTTTTTGACCGGCGGAAACTACGCACCGTTCACGGATGAGAACCTGCCGGGCCAAGGCATGTTCACGCAGCTTGTGACCCGTTCGATGGAATTGGGGAATGCTGAGCAGGATTTTGAGGTCATTTTTGTAAATGATTGGGGTGCACATCTGAGCGTGCTCTTGCCATCGGGTGCTTTCGACATGGGTTTTCCTTGGTTCCTGCCAGACTGTTCGCAGGTCGGTAACCTGTCGCCATCGAACGCGATGCGTTGCACAGAGTTTGACGCATCCGAGCCGTTCTATGATGCGCTTGTTGGCTATTACACGCTGCAAGGCAGCGAATATGCGCAAGCGGATGAATATAGCGATCTGTATGGTGCCCGCCTGTGTCGGCCGGATGGTTGGTTCTCTTTCGATCTGGAGGCCGAGGGCCTGACCGACCCTAATGTGGAGCTTATTTTTGCAGCGTCTGAGGAAGCGTGCTGGGAGATGTTGACGTCAAATGCCGTCGATGTAGTGACTTATGACGCGCTACCTGCAGAAAAGGATTTTGCTGATTTGGGTCTGCAGGAGCAGGTTGTACAGCTTACGCCGCTGGCATCCAAGCAGACGCTGCATGTCTTCGTGCCGAAGTCGCATCCTAATGGCCAAGCTTACCTGCAAACGCTGAATGCCGGGTTGGAGCAGCTGCGCCTGTCAGGCGAATGGTTCAGCCTTGTGCGGAGTGGCATTCAAGCCTCTGCCGAAAACTAAACGATTGGGCCGTGCCTGTTGGCAGGTGCGGCCCGTCAGATCCCGGTGCCTTGCAGCACCCCATGTTCAAGCGCATAGCGGGTCAGGCCGGCGGTTGAGCTTATCCCTAATTTGCGTTTGATGTTCTTGCGATGGGTTTCCACGGTGCGGACAGAGATGTTCAGCGTGTTGGCCACATCCTTGTTGGACTGTCCCTGCGCCAGTTCCAGCAGGATTGTTTGTTCGCGATTGGTCAGCGTTTCCCGCCCGTCGCTGATTTTGGGTTCAAGAGAGCCTTTCGCGCCGGGGCAGAGGTACTGCGCATCGGCCATCACCGTTTCAATCGCGGTGCGGATTTCGTCGGTCGGTACGTCCTTGAGGATATACCCCCGCGCCCCGTGGCTGAGCGCGGTGGAAATATATTCCGGGCTGTCGTGCATCGACAGGATCAGGATGCGCGTTTCCGGCCGCTTTTCCAGAATCATTTCGGTTGCGTTTAATCCGGAAAGTCCGGGCATATTCAGGTCAAGAAGCACCACATCGGGTGAAAGCGCATCGACTTGGTCGACCGCGTCCTGCCCGTTGTTGAGCGTGCCCACGATCTGAATGTCAGGGTAGCTTTCCAGAATGGCTTGGATGCCTTCGACGATCATCGGGTGATCGTCAACGATGAGAACGCGGGTTGTCATGCGCTTTCTTTCCGATTTGTTTTCTGCGGGCTGAGCATGTGGCTCAGCGGGATCTGTGCTTCGATCACTGTGCCGGTCTGGTCGCCGTACCGAGCTGATAGGATACGGAGGCTGCCGTTGAGCTGTTCAATCCGTTCCTGCATGTTGCGCAGCCCGATGCCAGTGCCTTCGTGCCGGGCGGGTTGGGGCCAGACCATGCCTTTGCCATTGTCGATGATGCGCAGCATCGCGCCGTTGCGGTGCCCCTTGAGCGTCATGTTGACATGGGTTGCATCGGCGTGCCGTTCGATATTTGTCAGCGCCTCTTGTGCGATCCGATAGAGCGCGATCCGTGCTTCCCGGTCCAGCCGGTTGCGAAAGACCACGGTTTCGAACTCTGCGTCGATATCGGTGCGTTTGCTGAAGTCGTCAACCAGCGCTTGAAGTGCGGGACCAAGCCCCAGATCATCTAGCACGCCGGGTCGCAGGTCGCGGCTGATCCGCCGTACCTCTTGGCTGGCTGAATTCAATCCTTCGATCCCTTTGGCGAGTGCTGTGTCACTGGCGGCATTGCTGTCGCGCTTGCGCCGTGCCAGTTCCAGCGCATAGCGTACTCCGACAAGCATCTGGCTGATCCCGTCATGCAGTTCACGTGCGACGCGCCCGCGCTCTTCTTCTTGGGCGTCGATGATCCGCTGGGTCAGCTGCTTGAGTTTGGCATCGGCAAGACGTCTTTCGCGCAGGTTGAGCGACATGCCCGTGGTGAATACGCCCACCAGCGCGGCGATGGCGATGGCGACGATATAGTATGAGGTTCGGGTGATCCGTGCTTCGACATCGGCGCGGGATGCGGCGACGTTTTCCAGCACGTCGTCAATAAACACCCCGGTGCCGATCACCCAGCGCCAGTCCTGCAGCCCGTTGACATAGACGATCATCCGCTCGCTGGTGCCGGTAGAGGGCTTGGGCCAGTCAAAGCTGTGATAGCCCCCGCCAGAGCGCGCGATCTGGATCAGCGTGTCTGTGATTGGGGTCCCATTGGGATCGCGCAACCCTATCCAGTTCTTGCCGATCAGGGTTGTTTGCCGTGGTGCCACGAGGTTGTTGCCATCATAATCGAACACAAAGAAATACCCGTCCTGCCCATATAGCATTGCAGATAATTCGCGGGTGACTGCTAGCTTCGCCTCTGCGTCATCGGGGGCGGCCCGCCCGTAGGTGTTGACGAATGCGGTGCGTGCGATGGACAGGTAATTGCGGAGCTCTGCACGTTTGGCGTCTATCAACTGCCGTTCCAGCGCCAGAATTTCCCGTTCGGCGAGTTGACGCGATTGATTGCTGACAACCAGAAAGATTAGGAACACAGCCACGACGAGAGGCAGCGTTGCCAAAAGAAACACCTTCTGTCCGTAACTAATTGATAACATATCGCGCACACGCACAAGAAACGTTGTCATTGGACGGACCGATACGCGGTAATCGCTTGCGAATCAAATCTTAACGGGGTGATGTCTGCAAGTATCTAAAAAGTACCCGCGCATAAAGCTGCGCACTGATTGGTAAAAAATCTCACAATCCACGGTTTATACGCAGTATTGCGTATTTCCCGGGGATAATCTGCGGGCTAGTGTGCGCGCATAAAACCGATCTATCCTTTGCTCACATTGTGCATCGGGGACTAAATAACTGGGAGGTTACTCTATGGATCGTCGTTCTTTTTTGAGAAATTCAGCACTTGGTGGCAGCGCTGCTGCTGCGACTGCGCTTGCCGCACCGGCCTATGCGCAGGGCAACCGGACGCTGACAATGGTAACCACCTGGGGCCGTGGCCTGGCCGGTGTACATGATGCTGCACAGCATGTTGCAGACAACATCACCGCAATGTCTGGTGGGTCGCTGACCATCGACCTGAAAGCCGCAGGCGAGCTTGTTGGCGCGTTCGAAGTGTTTGACGCTGTCACATCCGGTCAGGCGGATATGTACCACGGTGCGGATTATTACTTTGTGAACCAGCACCCTGCCTATGCTTATTTTGCCTCTGTCCCGTTCGGTATGACCGCACAGGAACTGGCGAACTGGTATTACCACGGTGAAGGTCAGGCATTCCACGATGAGCTGGGCCAGATCTTTGGCCTGAAATCATTCTTTGCTGGCAACACGGGCCCACAGTCAGGTGGTTGGTTCGCGAAAGAGATCACTGGCCCGGAAGACTTCCAGGGCTTGCGTTTCCGTATGCCGGGTCTGGGTGGTCAGGCGCTGGGCAAAATGGGTGCCTCAGTGCAGAACCTGCCCGGTGCAGAAGTGTACCAGGCACTGGCATCCGGCGCGATTGACGGCACAGAGTGGATCGGCCCTTGGGCGGATGAGAAAGCTGGTTTTCAGGAAATCACTAAGTTCTACTATACCGCTGGTATGCACGAGCCGGGTCCTGGCCTGACGCTGGCCACGAACTTGGATGTCTGGGATAGCCTGAGCGCTGAGCACAAGAAAATCGTCGAAGTTGCATCTGGTGAAGCGAACCAGTGGAACCTGTCCTTGTTCATGAACAATAATGCTGCTGCGCTGCAACGTTTGCAGGCTGGTGGTGTGAAGGTGCTGGAATTCCCTGACGCCGTCTGGGACGCGATGGGCGATGCCGCACGCGAAACGCTGGACCAATATGCTGGCGACGACATCTTTGACCGTCTGCGCGCGAGCTATGAAGCGTCCATGCAGTCTTCGTCTGGGTGGATCACCCGGTCTGAGGGTGCTTACCGGCTTCAGCGTGACCGGATCATGGGCTAACCCCCATTTATCCAAATCGGAAACGGGCCTACGCAATGCATAGGCCCGTTTCCGGGCGTTTCTGACGCGGTGCGGACCTGATTGGCAGTGGTCCCCGCGTGACGGGAGAATTCCAATGGAAGAAGAAGTGGCATGTGCGGGCTTTTTCAAAGCAACCGCTGACGGCGCGCTGAGCTGTCTTGATGCGTTTCAGGCGAGCGGCTGGGTCCAATTCTTCATCGGCAATCTGATCGAGGCGATCTACAATCTGGGCTATCTGCTTTCGCACCCCGGCGTGTGGCTGTCTTGGGTGCCCTATATCAACGGTCAGATGCCCGATGCAGAGATCAAAGAGGCGCTGGCGCGTTTCATCTATTACGGTGCCTCGGTCGAGCTGTTCTTTGTGGCCCTTCTGATCTTTTTGATTTTCACGATCATCGGTCTGATCCGCAACCGGTTCATGTGGGGCTGTGTGCGGGTGCTGGAAGGGTTCGCCAACAGGGTGGGCCGGTTCTTTGCCTGGGCCGGGCTGTTGATGGTTTTGCAGCAGATCGTGATCATTTTTATGCAGCGGGTGTTTGCGGTGTCTGAAATCAGCGTGGGGTTCGGGGTGTCCTTTACCCGCGATCTGAGCTGGTGGTCCGAAGAGCTGAAGCTTTATAACGCGATGATTGTTTGCCTTTGCGCGACTTATACCTTTGTGCAAGGCGGCCACGTGCGGGTGGATCTTGTTTATTCGGCAGTCAGCTATCGCACCAAAAAGACAATCGACATGATCGGGGCGCTGCTGTTCATGGTCCCTGCGGCGATCCTTGTCTGGCTTTATGGTTGGTTCTTTTTGTGGCGGCATCTGGTTGTCCCGAACCCTTCAGCGTCGGACAGTTTGGAGCGGTTGGTGACCAAGGCCCGCGCGCTGCGCTGGAATGTCGAAACCATCGGGTTTTCGCCCAACGGGTTTGACGCCTATTTCCTGTTCAAGCTTTTGCTCGTCAGTTTCACCGCAATGGTTTTGTTGCAGGCGGTGGCGTTCTTCTATCGCTCTTATCTGGAGCTGAAAGAAGGGCCCAAGAGCGATGGCAAATATCTCGACAAGGACAAGATTGGCGATGCGACCGCCGAGCTTGTTGCTGACATTCACTAATCTGAGGCGATAAACGATATGCTTTTTGGACTTGATGGCGTCGAGATAGGCATCATTATCGTCTTCCTGACGCTGTTTGCAGGGATTTTATCCGGGTTTCCGGTGGCCTTTGCGATCAGCGGTGCGGCGGTGATTTCCTTTGCGATTATTGCGGCGCTGGATAGTTCCGGCCTGCTGATCCACGCTGCTGTGGATACCGGCTCAGACCCGTATAATGCGCTGATCAGCCAAGGCGTCAGGCCGGATGCGATTTCAGTTTTCAACTATCCTGATCTGCCCCGATACGAACATGTCCTGTTCCCGGATGGTTGGGAAACGGCACTGGATCGCAATCTGAGCTTTATGGTCAACCGCATGAACGAGCGTGTGCTGGCCGGGCAGTCGATCGAGACGCTGCTGGCTGTGCTGATGTTCGTGATGATGGGGATCGTGCTGGAACGTTCCCGGATCGCGGATGAGCTGCTGACGACGATGGCCAAGGTGTTTGGTCCGTTGCCCGGCGGTCTGGCCGTGTCCATCGTGATTGTTGGTGCCTTCCTTGCGGCCTCTACCGGGATTGTCGGTGCGACGGTTGTGACGATGGGCCTGCTGGCGCTGCCGACGATGCTGAAGAACGGCTATTCACCGGAGCTGTCCACAGGTGTCATCGCTGCGTCGGGTACATTGGGCCAAATCATTCCGCCCTCTATCGTGATCGTGCTGTTGGGGACATTGGCAGGTGATCTTTATTCCGCCGCACAGGAAGAGCGTGCGCAATTGGTGGGCTGCGGGGATGCGCTGACATTTCTGGGCGAGCCTGCGGTTGTATCCGTGGGCACGCTGTTTCAGGCGGCGATGCTGCCGGGTATCCTGCTGGCCTTGCTATACGCGGGCTATTCATTTGTGTTTGCGCTGCTCAACCCGTCCAAGGCACCGGCGGTGCCGATGGACAATGTGTCCGGCAAGCAGGCTGCACCGGCCGGCAATGCATTTACGTGGTTTCTGGCTGTGCCCATCGTCATGATCGGCCTGTTCATTGGGATGGGGCAAGCCGGGCTTGTCGGCACTCAATCCGTGATCGTCGACAGCTTTACGGATGCAGGCCAGACCGCATCGCTGCGGACCAATGTCAGCGCGGAGTGTCAGGCGGCGATGATTGACCTACATGGCCAAGACGCCTGGGATCAGGCTGCGGCTGAGCAGACGGCGATCAATGACGCAGGCGGTGTGGCACAGGCCCGTGAACTGTCGCCCGAAGAACGTGCAGAGCTGGTGCAAGCCCGTGTTGTGAACGCAGCGCCCATCGGTCCGGGCATTGCCATCACGGCGCTGCTGCTGGGGCTGGCGCTTGCTGTAGCGCGGGGTGTCGCGCCACGTGAAAGCAAGGCACCGCTTTATATCGCAACCGCTGGCGTTGTCCTGCTGCTGCTGGCCGATATCCTGCTGATCGGGCCGTTGACGACGCCGGGCACCACCACCTTGATTATCGCGCTACCGCTTTTGGTGATCTTCATCGGGATGCGCGGCGCGGCACGTTACCTTGCTGCGAATGAGATCTTGCGCGTGGTGTTTCCGCCGTTGGTTCTGATTATCGCGGTGCTTGGGTCGATCCTTGGCGGGATCACGAACCCCACACCGGCGGCGGCGCTGGGTGCGGGTGGTGCGATCCTGCTGGCGGCTTATCGCAAGCTGCATGATCAGGGGCGGTCGGGGCGCATGGTGTTTTTGACCTCGGGTGCGATTGTGCTGATGCTGATTATCGGCGTGAACTTCGACTTACGCATGGGGCAATCGGAGGTTCGGTTTGAAAATCGGCTGGCCTATGTGGCGGCGTTCGCTTGCTTTCTGTTCGCGATCTTTGGGTTGCTTTGGTCCTGCGGGGTGCTGCTGGTCGGTGGCGTGCTGTCTCCTGTGGTCCGCGAGACGGCCAAGGTCACATCAATGGTCTTTACCATCCTGATCGGGTCGCAGCTGTTGAACCTTGTGCTGATCTCTTTTGGTGGCGAGCATTATATCCAGCAGTTCCTGCGGTCTTTCGATGATGAATGGACGGTGTTCCTGCTGGTGATGCTGGTGCTGTTTATATTGGGCTTTGTGCTCGATTTCCTTGAAATCATCTATATTGTGATCCCGATAGTCGGGCCGGTGATCTATGGTGGTTCGTTCGATCCTAAATGGGTCACCATCATGATCGCGGTGAACCTACAGACGTCTTTCCTGACGCCGCCCTTTGGCTTTGCGCTGTTCTATCTGCGCGGTGTGGCGCCACGATCAATCACGACGGGTATGATCTATCGTGGCGTGATCCCGTTTATTGGCATTCAGGTGACGGGGCTCGTGCTGCTTGCGCTGTTCCCGGGCGTTGTCACGATTGTGCCAAATCTGTTGAATTGACAGCTGTTTTAGGATTGTAAGACGGGGCGGTATCAGTGGTATCGCCCCTTTTTTGGTAGAGCGTGAAGGTTTATCGCGCTGAGTTTTTGCTAGTTCTAGGTTGAGAAACATCAATTCAGCAAAAGCGCGGATAGAATATCATGACTATGCTTGGCACGTTCATCAAACCGATGCACCCAGAGGGGCTGCGGTTCGTTGGTATCTTTGCCGTCGCAACGCTCGCCTTGTTTTGGGTGCTGTCGGTGTTGGGTTGGATCGGCGTCGGGCTGACGGTCTGGTGCTACTATTTCTTTCGCGATCCCGTCCGCACCACGCCAGAGCGTGCCGGGCTGATCATCAGCCCTGCTGATGGTGTGGTCTCGCTGATCCAAAAGGCCGTGCCGCCCGCAGAGCTGGGTATGGCCGACGCGCCGTTGACCCGTGTCAGCGTGTTTATGAATGTGTTCAATTGCCATGTGAACCGGATGCCCGTTGGTGGTCGGATTGCTGCGGTTGCTTATCGGCCGGGCAAGTTTTTCAACGCTTCGCTTGATAAGGCAAGCGCTGACAATGAACGTAATTCGCTGGCTATCGAGATGGCGGATGGTCGCCAGATCGCCGTGGTGCAAATTGCAGGGTTGGTTGCGCGCCGTATTGTCTGTTTCGTCGCCCCGGACGCGCATCTTGCCACGGGTGACCGGTTTGGATTGATCCGCTTCGGGTCCCGTGTGGATGTCTATCTGCCTGACGGTGTTGCGCCGCTGGTCGCAGTGGGGCAGGGGATGATCGCGGGGGAGACTGTGCTGGCTGATCTGAACGCGACTGAGCCCGCGCGTACCGGGCGCACGGCGTAGATCATGGCACAGGATGTGCCAAAGCGCACTGAGCTTCCAATTATCGCGCTTTTACCGAACCTTGTGACGCTGGCGGCCATCTGTGCCGGGCTGACGGCGATCCGTTTCGGGTTTCACGGCCATTACGAACGTGCGGTGTTGCTGATCCTTTTGGCCTGTGTTTTCGACGCGGTTGATGGCCGGTTGGCCCGTCTTTTGAAAAGCGAAAGCAAGATGGGGGCGGAGTTGGATTCGCTGGCTGATTTCCTGAATTTCGGGGTTGCCGCGCCGCTTTTGCTGTATCTTTTTGCCCTGCAGGATATGCGCAACGCGGGCTGGATCGCGGCATTGATCTTTGCGCTGTGCTGTGTAATCCGGCTGGCCCGGTTCAACGTGCAAAGCAAGGCCGAGACGGACGACCGGGCCGGACGACATTTTGTTGGGGTCCCTGCACCTGCCGGGGCGATAATTGTGATGTTGCCGATGTTTATGTCTTTTCTTGTCGCAGAAGAGCCTGTCATTCCCGCCACCGCGATTGCCGTCTGGATGGTGATCGTCGGTTTGCTGATGATCAGCACGATCCGCACCTATTCTTTTAAGATGCTGACGATTTCCCGCTCAAATGCGCGGTTCTATCTTTTGGGTGCAATGGTTTTACTGGCTGCCGTGTTAACCTATATTTGGATGACACTTGTCTTGCTTGCTCTGGTTTACATCATCGGCGTTTTCTGGGCCTGGGGAGCAGGCCGAAGGGGGGAATAACCATGGATATCAACGCAGTCAGCACGTCCTATGCCCGGTGGGCACCGGTCTATGACAGAACGTTTGGCCAAGTCACAAATACGGGCCGTCGCCGTACGGTAGATTACATCAATGGCCATGGTCCAAAAGTGCTGGAAGTCGGGGTGGGAACTGGCCTTGCCTTGCGTGAATACAATGCGGATATGGAGGTCACGGGCATTGATTTCAGCGCAGAGATGCTGGCCAAAGCCCGCGCCAAGGTTTCGCAAGAAGCGCTGGGTCATGTGAAAGAACTGCGCCAGATGGACGCGCGGGCGCTGGATTTCCCCGATAATAGTTTCGATACGGTTACGGCGATGCATATTGTGTCGGTGGTGCCGGAGCCTGAAAAGGTTGTCGCGGAAATGGCGCGTGTCTGTAAGCCTGGCGGCAAGGTGGTGATCACCAATCACTTTGCCCGTGACAAAGGTTTTCTGGCATTGGTCGAACGGCTGACCGCACCCTTTGAGAACCTTCTTGGCTGGCATTCAGATTTTGCGAAATCCCGCGTTCTGGGTGAGCAGAGCTTGACGGTGACCGAAGAACGCCGCTTTCCCCCGCTGGGCATGATGACATTTTTGGTGCTGACGAAGTCAGACGCTTAATTGCGTCCATCCGGCAGGTTGATCCGCGCCACCTGTTCGGCGATGGGATCAGTCGAAAGCGGGTGCATATCGGCGTCATAGGCATCCGGGTCATGTAGGGCGGTCCATGTGCCGTCGCGATAGACCTCTAACCCTTTGAAATTGGCTTTATAGCCCATTTTCGGGCTCCCGGGCACCCAATAGCCAAGGTAGACATAAGGCAGGCCAAGGTCGCGGGCGATCATGATGTGATCAAGAATGATATAGGTGCCAAGCGACAGTTTTTCGAATTCCGGATCAAAGAAGGAATAGACCATCGACAGCCCGTCATCGAGAATATCGGTGAGACAGACGGCAATTAGTTTGTCTTCGAGATTATATTCAATGAGGCGGGACCGGATCGGCGTTTCTTCGACCATGGCGGCAAATTCGAACATATCCATATCGGCCATGCCGCCGCTGGCATGCCGCCCATCCAGATATTGACGGAAAAGCGCATATTGTTCTTCGGTCGCCCAGGGTGAGGTCGCCTGACGGTGCAAATGATCGGCCCGTTTCAGAACACGACGCTGGCTGCGGCTGGGGCTGAACATGGATACGTCAATCCGCGCAGACATACAGGCCGAGCATTCTGCACAGGAGGGACGATAGAGCACGTTCTGGCTGCGACGAAAGCCTTGCTTTGACAGGGAGTCGTTCAATTTGGTGGCGATATCACCTTGCAAAGCTGTAAACAATTTCCGTTCCATCCGCCCCTCAAGATAGGGGCAGGGCTGCGGCGCAGTCACATAAAACTGCGGGGCAATGGGGAGCGTGTGGCGCATCGTTTGGTCCGATTGGTTTCCCAAACTTTAACAACCGATTCTCATCAGGCCAAGCCTTTGTGTTCATCATCAGTTAAGCTTTGAATTTTAGGTAAATATCCGCTCGTAGAGCTGGTCATTTTGCGGGCAGTTCTATGCGATCCGCCCGCATTGATCAGATTTTATTGTTCCTGACGCTTTGCTTCGCGTGTGGTACGCATCCGATCTGTCATGAATTTATCGAATTCACCCTTGTCTTTGGCATCGCGCAGGCGGTTCAGAAAGCTTTCGAATTTGGTTTGTTCCTGCTCTAACCGTTGAAGCGTGTTGCTGCGATAGGCGTCGAAACTAGTATTGCCGCTGCTGCGCGCCTGCGCCTCGGGCGAGCGGGGGGCAAGCGTGGCCAGTGATGGGGTGTGACCGCCGTGCCACTGCCCCGGTGCGAAACCGCCGCGCCAGCCCAGAACAAGGGCCACGATCAGCCCTGCGATCCAAGATGCATTGAACGCGAAAATAATAGCGAGAATACCGAATACGCCGAACAATAGCGTCGAAAGAAGCTGCACGGAAACGGGCAGGGGTTTTTCGGTTTTGTGGCGGGGAGGCGTCTGCGTCCCCATGTCTGTGTTTGTCATAATATGTTCCTTCAATATGAAGACGGGCCCCCTGATATCGGGGACCCGCTGGTAACATCAGGCATTGCCGGTGCTGCTTGACTCTGATGCGTCATCGTCTCGGGCCGTTTTGGCGCGTTCATCCATGAACTGGTCAAATTCGGCTTTGTCCTTGGCGTCGCGCAGCCGCTTGAGGAAGGCCTCAAAGTTATCCTGTTCTTCTTCCAGCCGACGCAGCGTTTCGTTTTTATATGAGTCAAACGCACTGTTACCGCTTGATTTATGCATGTGTCGGGTCCGGGTTACGCCGGTGCAGGACGCTTTGAACATACGTTTACTCCATATCATATAGGCAAGAAGGGCAAGGCCGACGGGCCAGATGAAAATGAAACCGAGAAGCATCGCGGCAATCCATGCGCCCTTGCCCTGTTCATCAAGCCAAGCTTCTGCACGGGCGAAAAACCCCGGCTGCCGTGCAGCGCCGTTCATCGGGTAATGGGTTGTGGCAGTGTTCATGTGCGGGCTCCTTCACTGGGTTTATGTAAATGCTGTTTACATGAATAGATATCGGAGGCCGGGTGCTCTGCTTCAAGGGTGAATGTGAATGTTTTTTACATATCTAGCTAAAGTGAAATAAAATCAGCCACTTCCGCACTGTAAATCTGTGCCAGCACCTGCGGATCAATCGAAAAAATATGGCGCGGTGTCCCTGCAGCGGCGTAAACCACCGCAAACGCCAACAGCCGCGGATCGAAAAATGTCCGGATCGGATTGAGATGACCGACGGGAGCCACACCGCCGATTGCAAAGCCTGTTTGACTGCGGATCAGCGTTGCATCTGCCTTGCCTAGCGGCTGGCCTGCCAACACCGTTGCCTTGCTTTGGTCCACGGCGTTACCGCCTGCGGTGATGAACAGAAACAATGCACTTGAAGTCTCGCCTGCGAAAATGATCGACTTGGCAATCTGATCGACGTTGCAATTTACGGCATCCGCCGCCTGCTGGGCAGTCCGGGTCTGCACCGCCATTTCATGCGGGGTGATATCATGCCCGGCGGCCTGTAATACACCGACGACCCGTTTCAGGCTTTTGCTCATAAATCGTGCGCCCCTTCGTTCTGCATGCATTGTTATGATTGACGCTGACCGCTGACAACCGCACTGTGCCGCGCATGTCGTTTACGTCTCGCCTATCCCGCTCGCCCCGCCCTTATGATCCTGACCGGGGCGCTGATGCCGTGGCCGAGCTGCCGGGGCTAGCGCAAGATATTCACTCGCTTATCGCCGGGGCGGCGGGGTGCAGCCCTTATCTGGCCGGGCTGATCAAGAGCGAGGCAGACTGGTTGCCAGAAGCGTTAGAGACGCCGGAGCAGGCTGTCGATGCGTTGATGGCGAAGCTACCCGAAATCGCGCTGGACCGTCTGCCCGCCCATCTGCGCCAGACAAAACGCCGGATTGCGCTCCTGACGGCTTTGGCCGATCTGGGCGGTGTCTGGCCGCTGGAGCAGGTGACGCAGGTTCTGACAGATTTTGCAGATGGTGCTGTTTCGGCCTGCGTCACACGGCTTGTTGCGGCAGAGGTTGCGCGTGGAAAGCTGACCGGCGATGGCGATCCGCATGATGCGGCGGGCATGGTGGTGCTGGCCATGGGCAAGATGGGCGCGCATGAGCTGAATTATTCGTCGGATATTGACCTGATCTGCCTGTTTGATGAAACGCGCTATGATCCCGATGATTATCATGATGTGCGCGCGGCGCTGATCCGCGTGACCCGGCGCATGGCTGCGATCATGTCGGATGTCAAAGAAGGCGGCTATGTCTTTCGGACCGACCTACGGCTGCGCCCGGATGCCTCTGTCACGCCGGTGTGTTTGTCGATGGAGGCGGCAGAGCGCTATTATGAAAGTGTCGGGCGCACCTGGGAACGCGCCGCCTATATCAAGGCGCGCATTTGTGCGGGGGATCAGACGGCTGGTGCGCGGTTTCTTGACACTTTGCGCCCCTTTGTCTGGCGCAAGCATCTGGATTTTGTCGCCATTCAGGACGCCCACGACATGCGCCTGAAAATCCGCGATCACAAGGGGCTGCATGGCAATCTTGTGCTGGAAGACCACAACATGAAGCTGGGCCGTGGCGGCATCCGCGAGATCGAGTTTTTCACGCAAACCCGGCAGTTGATCGCGGGTGGGCGCGACCCGTCATTGCGGGTGCGTGGCACAGGGAACGGGCTGGATCGGCTGGCTGCGGCAGGCTGGATTCCCGTTGAAAGTGCTGCCCAGCTTTATGACCATTACCGACATCACCGCGAGGTGGAGCATCGCTTGCAGATGATCAATGACGCGCAGACGCACCAATTACCCAGCGATGCAGAGGGGTTTGAACGGCTGGCGGCCTTCATGGGGACCGACGTTGCGACGCTTCGCAACGATTTGACCACACGGGTCGAAGCGGTGCATGCCTTGACCGAAGGGTTCTTTGCCCCGGATGCCGCAGCACCTGCGCCACAATCGGATTGGGGCGCGGATGTGCTGGCCCGCTGGCCAAGCTACCCGGCGCTGCGGTCTGCCCGCGCAACCGAGATTTTTGCGCGCCTCCGTCCGGAAATCATGACCCGACTTGCCGAGGCAGCGAAACCGGACGAGGCATTATCACAGTTTGATGGGTTCCTAGCGGGGTTGCCTGCTGGGGTGCAGCTGTTTTCGCTGTTTGAGGCGAACCCGCAGTTAACCCAATTGATCGTCGATATCGCGGCCACGGCCCCGGCGTTGGCGCAATATCTGTCGCGCAATGCGGGGGTGCTGGATGCTGTGATCGCGGGTGAATTCTTTGCCCCATGGCCGGGTGTTGTTGGACTGCGCGAGAAACTGGCGGCGGTTCTGGCTGCGCAGGGTGACTATGAAGCGCAATTGATCGCGGCGCGTCGCTGGGCCAAGGAATGGCATTTCCGTATTGGCGTACATCATCTGCGGGGCCTGATCGATGCAGAGTCCAGCGGTCGCCAATATGCGGATCTGGCAGAGGCGGTGGTCTCGGCGTTGTGGCCGGTGGTTGCGGCAGAGTTCGCGCAGAAATATGGGCCGATGCCGGGCCGGGGCGTTGTGGTGCTGGGCATGGGGTCGCTGGGGGCAGGGCGGTTGAATGCCGCATCCGATCTGGACCTGATCGTGATCTACGATGCAGAAGGTGTGGATCGTTCGGACGGGCCGCGCCCCTTGGAAACGCGCACCTATTTCGCCCGGTTGACCCAGGCTTTGGTAACCGCGTTGAGCGCGCCCATGTCGCAAGGTCGGCTTTATGAGGTCGACATGCGCTTGCGCCCTTCTGGAAAACAGGGGCCGGTGGCGACCTCTTTCGCAGCGTTCAGTAATTATCAGCGCGACGAAGCCTGGACATGGGAACATCTGGCGCTGACTCGCGCCCGTCCGGTTGCTGGGAGTACCGGTCTGTCTGCTGAGATTGAGGCATTCCGCAGGGCGCTTCTGTCCGAAAAGGCGCAAGGTCCGACCGTTTTGTCCGATGTGGCCGAAATGCGCGACCGGATTGCACGTTCAAAGCCGTCGCAAGGAGAATGGGACGCAAAGATCGGTCCGGGACGTTTGCAGGATATTGAGTTATTTGCCCAGACGGCGGCCTTGCGCAGTGGCGCGCCGGCCCATGATCTGAAGGGGCAGTTGCAGGCCGGTGTGGAGAGTGGCTGGGTTGATACGGCCGATGCACATACGGTTGCTGCAACTGCCGGACTTTTGTGGCAGGTGCAGGCCAGTGCCCGATTGCTGACCGGTGGTGTGTTTGACCCGGATGCGCTGGGCGAAGGGGGGCGTCGAATGATATTGCGCGAGACCGGTTGCGATGACATTGATGCGCTCAATACCCGCATGGTGGCGGCGCGGGTGCAGGCCGCTGAAGTGATCAAAAGGTTGTTGGAGAGCGTAGATGGAGAAAGATCCAAATGATCCGCGCGGGCTGATCCGCGAGTCTTTTCGGATTGACGGGATCACGGCTGAAGAGTGTCGGACAATCTTTCTTGATTGGGTGCTGACCATGCCAGCGGAGGCCGATATCAAAACCGTCGTGCGGGCGTTGCTGGCAACTTATGCCGACGCAAACGACTCGCATCCGATGACCGCTACACTGCAAGATGCCTTAGCACAGGTTAATCCTGCCCGCCGACGTGGTGGACGCCGGGCAAGGTTTGAGAACTGACCTGTGGTTGGCTGAGCTGAGGTCACATCGCCCAAGTTAGATAAGCTTCTCGGCTTTTTACGGGTGAATGTTTGAAGTTGACGATGGGTGCGTATCGGATCGGTGCGCGAATTTTGATTTCCACTGCAACCTACGGATAATCTGTCGGGTGAGTTGAGTGACTGCCGTATTTCCCTTACTCAACCGGTTGCAGGTCCGTGACGGTTTCTGAGGTTAGAAATCCTCCCACATCTGGTCGCTGTTATCGCCGTTTGCCACCAGTTTTGCGGGCGCTAAGGGTGGTTCAGGCCGCGCGCTCTCTGCCCAGTTGATATCGGATACATCAGCCGCACTTGTGCTGAAACCTTGTTCAGGTTGCTGGAAGCTGTGGGTGCTGGCAATTGCGGTCGAGAGCGGGTCACTGTCCATCATATTGGTCTGTCTGGCCGCCGGGTAGTTGTCGCCGATTTTGAACGTGGCAACCAATTCAGACAGGTTTTTCACCTCGGTGGCCATGCTTCCCCCGCGATTGCTGGCCTCTTGCACCATGGCGGCATTTTGCTGGGTGACCTGATCGAGTTGGTTCACGCCGGAATTGATTTCCGACAGGCCGATTGATTGTTCAGCCGCGCCACTTGCGATTTGCGAAGTCATCGTCGCGATTTCGTTGACCTGCGCACTGATTGAAGCCAGTGCCTTGCCAGCGTTCCCCACCAGGCGCGTACCGTTTTCAACGTGTTTTCCGCTGTTGGAGATAAGTTCTGATATCTCTTTTGCGGCCTCGGCTGACCGTTGTGCCAGCGCACGTACCTCTGAGGCGACCACGGCAAATCCGCGCCCGGATTCGCCTGCGCGGGCGGCTTCGACCCCGGCATTCAGAGCAAGTAGGTTGGTTTGAAAGGCGATGTCTTCGATCACGTTGATCACCCGGCTGATATGCTTGGACGATTCTGCGATCGATTCCATGGCACTGATCGCGTCAGCGACAACGGTTTCATTTTTCACCGCTTCTGATTTGGCCTTGGTGACCGTGCTATCGACCGATTTGATATGCTCTGCGCCGGTGCGTACGCTTGTGGTGAGTTCATCGAGGGCGGCTGCGGTTTCTTCTAGCGCTGCGGCCTGGTTTTCAGTCCGTTGCGAGAGCGCAGATGTTGCGCTGTTATTTTCGACGGTGCCCGTGCGAATGATTTCTGTGGTTTCGGACACCTGCGCGATCACTGCTTGCAGCGCTTGGACCGTGCGGTTGAAATTCCTGCGCATTTCTTCGTATTGCTGTTCAAACGGCTGGGCGATTTCAATTGTCAGGTCGCCATCTGCTAGGCGCGACAGCTCTGATTGCATGGTCTGCACCACTTGCGCCTGCGCTTCTTGTAATTTGGCGCGCTCCTGTTCCGCATGCGCCCGTTCGACCTGTGCATCGCGGAAGACGCCAAGTGCACGGGCAACCTGACCTAATTCATGCTGATGCGCGGTACCTGTGATTTCGACCGCATTATCACCTTCTGAAAGTCGGGTTGTGACTTTGGCCAATTGCGCGAGCGAGCTGGAAATGGATTTGCTGATGACAAAAGCCAATACAATTGCGGCAAGTGTCGCGATGGCGCTGACCGCTGGCAGGCTGACATTCATGTTTTGGATAATGGACATGCCATCCTCGGCCAAAATTGACTGGCGCGCGATAATCGCGTCTACGATTTCGTCAAAACGGTCCTGCGCTTCGAGTCCGCTGGAGGCCAGCGTATCGTACAGCAGCGTGTCGATCGCTTCTGAAACCTCGCGATGGCTGTTCAAATCTGCTTCAAAGCCGCCTTCCAGCGCTTCGATTTGGGTCAGTAACCTGCCGATTTCGCCACCGGCGAGCACAGATGGCAGGGAGGCGATTTCTGCCCTGAATTCAGCGAAGAGCGTCTGCGCGGTTTCCAGATCCGCCGCCGTGTTTGAACCAAAATAAACCTCAATCGCGACCTGTGAGCGCAGGAATGCCTCTTGTACGAGTCCTGCGATATTGGCGAGTTCCGGGTCAGACCGGCTTAGGCTGGTTTGAAACAGATCACTGGAAAGCTGTTCTAGTGACAGCAATTTGTCCCGAATGGCCGTTTCCAGACCTGTCGCCGTTTCCGTCATTGTGACCATGCGCTCGAAATCTGTTTGATACGCAGTGGTCAGCTGTAAGAGCGCGGAAATCTCGGTCACGCTTGCCGGATCGTCGGCGAATATGTTCCGGTAATCCACGTCGTATAAAATTTCGTTGATATTTTGCAGCACGAAATCACGTGCCGTGTCTGACTGTTCAGCGCCGTATTCGAGCGTGCCGAGCCGTACCTGATAGAGGTCTTCCACGAAGGCATTCACAGCAATCGATTGCTCTGTGTTCTGGTGGTAATCTGTGTAATCCGTGCTGAGCCGCTGCACAGACAGGATGGCCATCGTCGCGAGCGCTATGACCACCAGCGTCACGACCGAAAAACCAATGCCAATACGGCGCGCGACAGACCAACTTTCGAACATTTACTGACTCCATGTATGCACGGAGCCAAGTCCTTAAGCCTGAAATGCTAAGCCTGCGTAAAGAAGCCTGCGAGAGACCGTCGTTAAGGGCTTAACCCTTGCCGAGCTGTGATGCCTCTTGTGCCAGCGCGGTAATCTCGTCCCAGTCCTTTGCGGTCACCTTATCCTGCGGCGCGACCCAAGACCCGCCAACGCAGAGCGTATTGCCCAGTGACAGGTAGTCCATCGCGTTGCCCAGGCTGACGCCGCCGGTGGGGCAGAATTTGACCTGTGGAATTGGCGCGCCGATTGCCTTGAGCGCCTTGGCACCACCATTGGCTTCGGCGGGGAAGAATTTTTGCACGGTGTAACCCCGTTCCAAAAGCCGCATCGCTTCGGACGCGGTGGCTGCGCCAGGTAGCAGGGGCAGCTCATTCGCCTCGCAGGCGTCAAGCAGCACGTCGGTGGCCCCGGGGGAGACACCGAAAGTCGCGCCTGCGGCTTTTGCGGCTTCGACATCTTTCGGCGTCAACAGGGTTCCGGCCCCGACGACGCCACCTGAAACGCTTGCCATTTCACGAATCGCGTCCAGCGCGGCGGGTGTTCGCAGCGTGACCTCGAGTGCGGGCAACCCGCCTGCGACAAGCGCCCGGGCGAGATCGGCAGCAATACTGGCATCGTCAATCACCAGTACCGGTACGACCGGTGCAAGTTGGCAGACGCGGGCGGCAGCGGCAGAGGCTTCTTGAGGTGTCATAAAATCACTTTCCGAAAGTTTTATAGAAGTTTTAAACAACAACGCCCGCGCCGTCGACCGCAAGGCCGACATTCTTGCGAAATGCGTCAAAGAGTTCACGGCCAACGCCTGTACCATTCCCACTGAGATCGGCGATGGCCGGGCTGCGGCTGCTCAGGTCCACGTCCAGCACCTCTAGCGCGCCTTTGGTGGCGTCCATGCGGATCATGTCGCCGTCGCGGATCAGGCTGATCGGGCCGTCATCGGCCGCTTCCGGGCAAACATGGATAGCGGCGGGCACCTTGCCGGATGCGCCGGACATCCGCCCGTCGGTGACCAATGCAACCCGCAGCCCGCGATCCTGCAGGACGGCGAGAGTAGGCGTCAGCCCGTGCAGTTCAGGCATGCCATTGGATTTCGGCCCCTGAAAGCGGACAACGATCACCGTGTCAGATGTGAATTCACCGGCCTTGAACGCGGCTTTCACCGCATCCTGATCGTGGAACACGCGGGCAGGGGCCTGAATGATGTGCCGCTCTTCCGCGACGGCAGAGGTTTTAATCACGCCCCGGCCCAGATTGCCGGACAGTTGAGTCAACCCGCCATGGCTGTTGAAGGGGGTGCTGGCAGGACGCAGGATTTTTTCGTTCAGCGTATGCCCGGCCCCCGGCACATAGGTGATGCGCCCGTCCTTGACCTGCGGTTCTTGCGCATAGCGTTCCAGCCCGTCGCCGGCGACGGTTTTGGTGTCATCATGCAGCAGCCCTGCATTGAGCAGTTCCCCGATCATGAACCCCAGCCCGCCTGCGGCGTGGAAGTGGTTCACATCGGCCAGCCCGTTGGGATAGACCTTGGCCATCAGCGGTGTGACCTCTGACAGGTCACTGAAGTCTTCAAGATCAAGGATGACACCCGCGGCCCGCGCCATCGCGGGCAGGTGCAGCACCAGATTGGTGGAACCGCCCGTTGCCATCAGGCCGACAATGCCGTTCACAAAGGCTTTTTCATCAAGAATGTCGCATACAGGTCTGTAATCATTACCAAGCGCGGTGATGTTCAGCGCCCGTTCGACACCTGCAACGGTCAGCGCATCGCGCAGCGGCGTGCCGGGATTGATGAACGAGGATCCGGGCAGGTGCAGCCCCATGAATTCCATCAGCATCTGGTTGGTGTTGGCTGTGCCGTAGAATGTGCAGGTGCCCGGACCGTGGTAAGAGGCCATCTCGGCCTCCATCAGTTTGTTGCGGCCGACTTCGCCGGTGGCGAATTGCTGGCGGACTTTGGCCTTTTCGTCATTTGGCAGGCCGGTTGTCATCGGTCCCGCAGGGATGAACAGACCGGGGATATAGCCAAAGGTTGCTGCGGCAATCACGAGGCCGGGCACGATCTTGTCGCAGACCCCCAGATAGAGCGCTGCGTCAAAGACGTTGTGCGACAGCCCAACACCTGCGGCTAGCGCGATTACATCGCGCGAAAAGAGCGACAGTTCCATCCCGGTTTGGCCTTGGGTCACGCCGTCACACATGGCGGGCACACCGCCCGCGACCTGTGCTGTGCCACCTGCCGCGCGCGCCGCCGCACGTATCAGATCGGGGTAGCGTTCAAATGGCTGATGCGCCGATAGCATGTCATTGTAAGCGGTGATGATGCCGATGTTGGGCCGCTGCGCCTCGGTCAGTTTATCTTTGTCCCCCCCCATTGCGGCATAGGCATGGGCCTGATTGCCACAGGTCAAATGCGCACGCCGTGGTCCTTCAGCGGCGGCCCGTGTCATGGTGTCCAAGTATTTGGTGCGCGGCCCTTCTGAGCGGGCGCGAATACGGTCGGTGACGGCTGCGATAGTCGGGTGAAGCGGCATAATCATCCTCGTGGCTTGGTCAATTACAGTCTAACACATAATGTTAGCGCTAACAAGGCGGCAATGTTGCCATCAAAACAGCGCGTAACGTATGATTTATTAACGCATTGTTGTCACTCTCACGCAAATGTGCGCAGATGGCGAAATCTGATCCTTAGCAAGGTACCCACCGTGATGTTGAAAGCTTGTCTGTATTTTGTTGCTCTGTTTTTGAGCCTGTCCGCCTGTAGTGGTCCGACATCGGAATACCGCGCCAGCACCCAGGCGCAGATTGTACGGTCTTATGACCTGCGCAGCTTTTCTTTCACTGTGCCGGATGATCTGAGTGTATCAGAAATCGACGGTTATTACCCGATCGCCAATATTGTCTGGCGAGGCGACCCGCGTGGTGATCGCAAGGCGCAAATTACCGAGATGTTTGAGACGGCTGCTGCCCGAAATCAGTCTGTGATTGATGGTCAGGTCCCGGTCGCCGTACATGTGCAACTGAGCCGTTTTCATGGTGTCACGGACAAGACCCGCTATTCTGTGGGCGGCGTCTATAACATCGTCTTTCTGATCACCGTCCGGAATGACCAAACTGGTGAGGTAATCGAACCGACACGGCGTGTGGCGGCCAATCTGGACGCACCGGGCGGAAGCCGGGCCGTCGAGCTGGAACAAAGCGGGCAAACACAAAAGGTGCGGGTGACTGACTTCCTGACCAAAGTGCTGCGCGAAGAACTAACCTAGCTTGCATCTTTCAAGCGGCGCAAAACATAGATAGGAGGGCGGTCATGACAGAGATCGCCCCCACCCGCCCCGTTGTCCGCCTGACCCCCAAAGCAGAAGCCCGCGCCATCCGGCACGGCTTTCCTTGGGTCTATGCCAATGAACTTGTGCTTGACCGTCGGACCAAGGCGCTCGCGCCGGGGACCCTTGCGCAGTTGGAAGACTCAAATCGCACGGCGATGGGGGTGGTTGCCGTCAATCCGGGATCAAAGATCACTTGCCGGATGCTCGACCGCGATCCGGAAGCAGTCATTGATCAGGATTGGTTCGCGGCCAAATTGAACCGTGCGCTGGAGCACCGTGCACGGTTATACGATGCGCCATTCTACCGACTAGTGCACGCAGAGGCGGATGGCCTGCCGGGTGTTGTCATCGACCGCTTTGGTGATGTCGCCGTGGTCCAGCCGAATGCAGCATGGGCAGATCAGTTGATCACGCCGCTGGTCGCCGCATTGCAACAGGTTACCGAGGTTGCAACCGTCATTATGAACGGCACCGGCCGCGCGCGCAGCCTTGAAGGTCTTGATGAACGTACCGAGGTATTGGCAGGCGACGCGCCCGAAGCACCGCTGGCCGTGCCGATGAATGGTGCACACTACATGGCTGATGTCATGGGTGGGCAGAAGACCGGGCTGTTTTTCGATCAGCGTCCGAACCACGCTTTTGCAGCCAGCCTGACAAAGGGTGCGCGGGTGTTGGACATGTTTTCGCACGTCGGCGGCTTCGGGCTGGCCGCATTGGCGGGCGGTGCGGCATCGGTGCTGGCCGTCGATGGCTCTGCCCCGGCACTAGAACTGGCCGCACAGGGTGCGGATGTTATGGGCGTGTCGGACAGGCTTCAGACCCGCAAAGGCGACGCCTTTGATGTGTTGACGGCACTGGCCGAGGAAGGGGCGCAATTTGATGTGATCATTTGCGACCCGCCTGCCTTTGCCCCTTCGCGGAACGCGTTGGAAGCCGGGCTGCGCGCCTATGAGCGGATCGCGCGACTGGCGGCACCGTTGGTGGCCGAGGGCGGGTATCTGGGGTTATGTTCCTGTTCCCATGCGGCTGATCTGACCCGTTTTCGCAATGCATCAGCCCGTGGTATCGGGCGCGCCGGGCGGCGGGGGCAGATCATCCACACCGGTTTTGCCGGACCGGATCACCCGTTGATGCCGCATCTTGCTGAAAGCGGCTATCTGAAGGCGGTGTTCTTTCGCCTATGAGGGTGATGGTCGACGCTTGTGTGCTTTACCCCACGGTGATGCGCGAGATCGTGCTGGGCGTGGCGGGGCAGGGGCTGTTTGAGCCGCGTTGGTCGCCGCGTATTTTAGAAGAATGGGCGCGGGCCACGATCAAGCTGGGGCCGGAGCAAGAGGTGTTCGCGCGGGGGGAGATCGCCGCGTTGCAAGTGCGCTTTCCTAAAGCGTCTGTGAGTTATGATACCGGGATTGAGGCGCGGTTTTGGCTGCCCGATGCGGCGGACGTCCATGTGCTAACCGCAGCGGTGATCGGATCATGCGATGCGATCCTGACAATGAATGCCAAGGATTTCCCGCGAAATATCCTGGCCGAAGAGGGATTGGCCCGGCTTGATCCGGACGGGTTTTTATGCGGGCTGTGTGATGAGGCCCCGGAGCAGGTCCGGAGCGTCGCCGCGCGCGTTTTGGACGAAGCGTGCAGGCTGTCAGGTGAAGGCTGGAGCATGCGGGCCCTGATGAAAAAGGCGCGGTTGCCGCGGTTCGGGAAGATGTTGCGCGACATCTGAAGACGCCGCACAACGCTACTATTGGGTTCAGAACAGGAAGTCGCTCTGGTCCAGTTCCACACCACCTGCATTTTCGATTGCAATAGTGCCGAGACCATCCCCGCTGTCTCGGTCAAAGTATATGTATGTGATGGAGTCACGTCCAAGGGCCAGGGCAATACCCAAATCAATGTCAGCAAAAGCAGTTAGGTCGATCTTATCTGTCCCACGCTTAAAATCAGTCACAACATCATCGCCGAACCCGCTTGTAAATATAAACGTATCTGCCCCTGCGCCACCGGTGAGTATGTCATTGCCTGCCTCACCGATGAGTACGTCATTTCCGCGGCCGCCCTGAAGCGTGTCATTGCCCGATCCACCATAAAGTACATCGTTCCCTACGCCGCCCTTAAGCGTGTCGTTGCCAGCACCACCATCGAGAAAGTCTGAGCCGGTCTGGCCTAGCAACTCATCATGTCCGGTACCGCCATAGAGACGGTCGTTGCCGCCATCGCCGACGAGCTTGTCACTGCCTGAGTCTCCGAACAGCCAGTCATTGCCGGTGCCGCCTTCAGCCTTATCGTCACCAGTGCCGCCCAATAGGACGTCACTCCCGGTATTGCCAAATAGGTTGTCGTTGCCACCATTGCCATAAATGATGTCATTTCCGAGCAAACCACGTTTGGTGTTACCGTTATTGTTAAGTTCGATGATATCGACGTTGCCTCCTGCATTTATTGTGGAATTGATCGCGTCATTGCGTGAAGCATTGTAGCGTTCGGTTTCGTCTGGGATGGTGGACATATGAGTGGTTCCTTAGTTTTTCGATGTTTTCGAAAACAGGTAACTCATTACACTGATTGATTTATTGTCTTGATCTTCGCTGTCAGCAATCAGTGCATTTCAGGGCCGGCAGGATCCCGCCCATCAAGCTGTACAGCTGTGATGGGCAGCCTATTTGGCTAAGGTGATGCGGCTGCGGCTTATGTTTAGGCGCGATCCCACTTTGCTTCATTCGCTTCGATTGCGGCAATCCGTTGCGCTGTTTTCGGATGGCTGAGTAACCAAGCAGGGGTACCGCCACCGGCATCGCCTGTCAGCTTGGGCAATTTATCAAACAGTGATTTCTGGCCATTTGTCCCGATCCCGGATTTCACCAGCAGGGCAGAGGCATAGGCGTCTGCCTCAAATTCATCCTTGCGCGACATGCGGGCCGCCAGAAGTGTCATCAGCCCGTTCGCGATCCAAGGCCCGATCACCGGCAGGATCCTGTTCAGGATCATCCCAAGTGTCATACGCATGGCGTTCTGTCCGGAAAAGTCGATCATCCGGCGGCGCGAATGCCCCAGTGCCACATGCCCCAACTCATGGGCGATCACGCTGGCCATCTCGTCGGCGCTGACCTCACCCTGCCGGTATTTGTCGAAAAAACCGCGCGTGATAAAAATGCGTCCATCGGGGGCGGCGAGCCCGTTGATTGGCGCGATTTCGTATATGTGCACCTTGATCTGTTCAATATCCAGCGCCTGCGCCATCTGGTTGGTCAGAACGCGCAAGACAGGGTCAGCTAGCTCTGTCGATTTTTGATCCAGTTCGCGTGCGGTGCGCCAGACCGAAAACCGGTACATCGCGAAACCGTATAGCAGTGCAAGCAGAATGGGGAGAAACTTGATCATCTGTCAGATATGGGGTGCGGGTGCTGTTTTGCCAGACCGTGCGTCACTGGCGCGCAACAGCCACCTGCCCAGCAGGGCCGCAACAACAGCAGCAGCGAGAAAGCCTGACAGATTGGCAAGCAGGTTGCCAATAAGGGTCATTTGGTCCGCGAATGTATAGCCAAGGCCCACATAAAGCCCGACCCAGACGATTTCACCTGCCAGCCCCCAGAGCGCAAAACGGAGCCAGGAAAATTTGCTCAGCCCACTGACGTAGTTCATGTAGGGGCCCAAAGGGGCGACCAGCCAGCAAGAGAAAAATACGCTCGACCCGCCCCAGCGCTGCATGAAAGCGCGGGAGCGTGTCATCAGCTTGGCCCGTTTGGGCGCGGCGTTCAGCCAGTTTGCCAGCCTGTCCCCCAAGCCCCGCGCGATCCAATAGCCTGTGTTGTCGCCCAGAACCGCACCGCAATACGCGGCGGCGGCGACAGCGATCAGCGACAGATCACCGGTGGCCGCAAAACCACCGCAAGCCAGCATCAGCAGGGATGACGGCACCGGCAAGGCAAGACAGCTGAGAAATGTGACGCAGAAAAGCAGTGCAATACCGTAGTCGGCGGCGAGGGTTAGCACCAACTCAGTCATTGGTACGTTCCCCACCTGCGCGCCAGTCTGTCACAGCGGCGTCAATGCGTACCTGTAGATCGTTGATCGAGACGTTTTGCTCTGCCGCGATTGCGTCCAGCGATATCCGGCGCGGCGGTGCATCCGGGGTCAGAAACAGCGCCGGGCCTGCCACATGGGGTGGGATGTCATAGGATCGGGCCACATAGCGGGGCGTCATCCAACCGTCGAGCGGCTGATCCTGATGCATGGGGTCCGACCAATAGATTGCCTGTCTGACCGTGTGAAACCCGAAGAACCCGGCAATCCCTGTGACCGCGACAAAGGCTATCAGGGCCAGCCGTTGTCGTCGCCACAGATAGGACAGTCGGCGCCGCATCGTGTTTTTCCTTGTCACATTTGCCCGGTCAGAAACCATAAATCGGGCGGTTGATCTTTACTTATACGCTGGTCGGCCCGGTTTCCGGTGCGTGTTTTGAAAGACGTTCCTGTGCCAGCGCGCGCAATTTGTGATGCGCGGGCACCGTCAGCACGCGCGCTAGGAAGTCGGGATCGTCAAAATGGCGCAGATAGTGCCGCGTGCTTTCAATAATGAGGATGCGGTCACCGTTATAAGATGTGAACTCTACCGGTTGCCCCGCAGTGATCTGGACTGTTTGCAGGACCCGCGCATAAGCACCGGGCCGGGCCGCGCGGTAGAATTGTTTGATCGCCTGCGGATCCCCGATATGGGCGGCATAGGTGGCGCAAGGAATGCGCGGTGCCGTGATTTCCAACATGACGTTGCCGATGGTGAGCTTATCACCGACGGCAAGATCGGCACTGAGCAGGTCTGATATCAAAAGGTTTTCGCCAAAGAAACCGGCAGGCAGCTCGCGCCCAAGTTCAGTTTGCCACCACACCCGATCCGGTTCGCCAAACAGGTAGACAGCCTGATCAACGCCGCCGTGGTTATCCAGATCACAGATCGTATCACCCGACAGGCCCAACGGTCCGATTTGCACGGGGCCGGTGACGGGCTTTTTAAAATGGCCGGTCAGGCCGGATTTTGCAGGGGTGGGTTCAGGCTTGCCTGTCTGGATGCTCAGCACGTTCATTTCAGCACCTTCATCCCCCGGCTGATCCCGTCCAGTGTCATTGGCACCATGCGATCTGTGCCGAAAATCTCTTGGATCATCTGGATTGATTGTGTGTAGGGCCAATAGCGTTCATCCAGTGGGTTGATCCACAGGTGATTGGGCCATTGATCGCGGGCGCGTTCAAGCCAAGTCTGGCCTGACTCTTCGTTCCAATGCTCGTTCGCCCCGCCCTTAAAAGCAATTTCATAGGGTGACATGCTCGCATCGCCCACGAAAATGCATTTGTAATCCGGACCATAGGTGCGCAGGATTTCCCATGTGGGGGTCTGGGCGTTCCAGCGGCGGCGGTTGTCCTTCCACACGCCTTCGTAAAGGCAGTTGTGAAAGTAGAAATGCTCAAAGTGTTTGAATTCGGCTTTGGCGGCGCTGAACAGTTCCTCGACCACTTTGATATGCGGGTCCATAGAGCCGCCGATATCAAGAAATAACAGCACCTTGACCGCATTACGCCGTTCGGGGCGGGTCTGCACATCAAGATAGCCATGTTCGGCGGTGGCGCGAATCGTGCCGTTCAGGTCCAATTCGTCGGCCGCCCCGTCGCGTGCCCATTTCCGCAGCCGTTTTAAAGCGACCTTGATGTTGCGGGTGCCCAGTTCGACGCTGTCATCAAGATTGCGGAATTCGCGCTTGTCCCAGACTTTGACCGCGCGCTGGTGACGGCTTTCTTTTTGCCCGATGCGCACGCCTTCGGGGTTATAGCCATAGGCCCCAAAAGGGGAGGTGCCGGCCGTGCCCACCCATTTGCTGCCGCCCTGATGGCGGCTTTTTTGTTCTTCGAGCCGCTTCTTCAACGTCTCCATCAGCTTGTCGAAGCCGCCCATGGCGTCGATTTCGGCTTTCTCGGCCTCGGTCAGGTGCTTTTCGGCCAGTTTTTCCAGCCAGTCGGCGGGGATGTCGACGGCGTTGAGCACCGCCTCTGCCGGGATCGCATCGAGCCCTTCGAAGGTGGTGGCAAAGGCGCGGTCAAACTTATCCAGATGCCGCTCATCCTTGACCATGATCGTGCGGGCCAGAAAATAGAATGCTTCGACGTCGTATGTCGCCAGCCCTGCCTTCATGCCTTCGAGAAACGACAGGAACTCGCGCAGGGAAACCGGGACCCCGGCGCTGCGCAAATTGTCGAAAAAGGGCAGAAACATCGCGCTACACGTAGCTGCGTTCGATAGCGATCAGGATGAACAGACCAATCAGACCAAAGATGATCGCAAAGACCGCGCCCCATTGCAAAAGGTCAAACAGCTTGCCCCCGCGCATCTTTGCGCGCAAAGCCCCAAAAATCGCCCCGAGCAGAAGTCCCGACAGTGGATAGATCATGGTAAGGCCCTTGTCAGCTTGGCGTTTCCTGCGGTGGCAGCGATGCGATTTCGTTCAGCCTGTCGATCACCTCGTCGCGGCTACGAAAGCCGTACCGCGCCCAACCAAGGCTGTCCAGCCGTAAGGCCATGCCTGCGTCAGTGTCACCCTTCAGGTCCAGCGCCTCGGCCTTGAACATCATTAGCAGGGACAGAAGCGACGCATTCTGATGCTCCCGCGCGACCGGGATCGCCTGATCGGTGATGGTGATGGTGGCATCTGCATCGCCGGAATTCAGGGTGAAGGCGGCAAGCTGGACTGCCACATGGGCGGCATGGATATCGGTAACCCGGTTTTGCGAATAAGCCCGGCTGGCGGTGTTGAACGCGCCAAGCGCGACAACGGAATCATTCCCAATCTGCAAACGGCCATAGGCGTAATTGGCAAAGCCTTCGCGCGGTCCGGTCCAGCCAAGGCTTTGTCCGATGGCAATGGCACGCGCTGCCGCCTGACGTCGCCGGTCCGGGCTGGTGCCGCCGCTGAGTGCAGCTTCGATGGAATTGATCCAGATCCGCGATGTGCTGCTGGGGATTTGCCCGCCAGCGCGTTCGCCGCGCGGGTTCAGCCGGGCGAGGATACGGGGCAGGCGTTGCGCGACCTGACCTTTCGACATGCCGCTTTGCAGGTCGGGCGCGTAGTAGGCGCGCAGGATCAGCATGTCGAACCCGGTCAGCACCGCGTGGATATTATCATCGTTAAAGACGGAATCGGGCAGGCGATACAGATCGTTGAGCGGGCCAAGGGCTTGCGCCAGTTCTTCGTGCAGGCAATCGCGGATTTCCTGCGGTGCCACGTTAGACGGTAAAAAGATCGCCGCGCGGGTCCGTGTTCTCAGCCGCGCCCAGTCCAGCGCCGCCGTACCGCGTGCGCGGCGCAGCTCGTCGAAACTGGAGGCATTTGGGACAACGAAACAGGCCGCATTTGGGGCCATCCGTTGCAGGGTGCGGGTCGGCACGCCTTCGATCACGATGTTGGCGGTCTCTGTGCTGGACAGGCTGATGTCGATCCGCGCCTCGTCGCGCAGCCGTTTGAGAAGCGCATCCAGGTCAGACCGCATCGAGGGTGTCACATCGCCGGTTAGCCGCACGGTGATGGGCTGTTCGAACCTGCTGAAGTACGGCAGTTCGCGCCCGCTTTCCATTTGGAACGACAGGTCCATGAAATCCAAGGCGATTTCCGAATTGGGCCGCGATGGACGATCGGGGCTGGCCGCCGCAAAACCGCGCGCTTCGGGAAAGTCGAGCCTGATCGGTTCGGGGCCCTCTGGCAGCTCGGCGCAGGCAGAGGCAAACATCAGTGCGAATGCGATGAGCCGCTTCATGTGGCGCGCTGGTATTTGATGAAATTGGTCAATTGCCCGACCCGGTCATAGAGTTGTCGTCCCGTCACATTATCATCCTGTGTCAGCCAATAAACATTGGGTGCGCCAGCCGCATCGGCGGCGGCATAGACCGCTTCGATCAGTTTCCGCCCAACGCCCTGACCACGCACTGATGGATCAGCATAGAGATCCTGAAGGTAGCACGAATTTTCGATCCGCCAGCAGTGTCGGTGAAATAGGTAGTGGGTCAGGCCGACGGGGGTGCCGTCTACCTCGGCGATCAGGCAATTGAAATCACAGTCGTCATCGCCCAGAAGCCGGGCAAAGGTGGTGGCATAGACCTCTTCCGTGACCGTGCTTTGATAAAACGTCAGATACCCGGTCCAGAGTGCGCGCCAAATGGGTTCGTCTTCCGCGCGCAGGGGGCGGATGATCGTTTCGACATTTTTTGTCATTGTCGTATCGCTCTTGTTTGCCTCAGAGCAACAATACGCTGCTTTGCGCCACTGACCAGTTCAATATCGCATCAATGCGCGGTGGACCGCCCGGTCAGCCACGCCGCGCCATAAAAGCCAGACGTTCGAAAAGATGTACGTCTTGTTCGTTCTTGAGAAGGGCACCATGCAGTTTTGGCAGCGCATTCGCCCCGTCACGTTTGAGATCTTCGGGCGACAGGTCCTCTGCCAGCAACAGTTTCAGCCAGTCCAGAACCTCTGACGTGGACGGTTTCTTTTTCAACCCTGCCGTGTCGCGAATTTCGTAGAATTGGGTCAGCGCGGTGGTGAGTAACGCCTCTTTGATCCCCGGATGATGTACGGTCACGATTTGGCGCATCGTGTCAATGTCGGGAAAGCGGATATAGTGGAAAAAGCAACGGCGCAGAAAAGCGTCGGGCAGTTCCTTTTCATTGTTCGACGTGATGATCACGATGGGCCGGTTGACGGCTTTCACAGTCTCGCCGGTTTCATAGACGTGGAACTCCATTCGGTCGAGTTCCTGTAAGAGATCATTAGGAAATTCGATGTCAGCTTTGTCGACTTCATCAATCAGCAGGACGGTTTTGCCATCCGCAGCAAAGGCCTGCCAAAGCTTGCCGCGTTTGATGTAATTGGCCACATCATGCACGCGTTCTTCACCCAGCTGACTGTCGCGCAAGCGGCTGACGGCGTCGTATTCATAAAGACCTTGCTGCGCCTTGGTGGTCGACTTGATGTGCCACTCGATCATCGGCAGACCCAGTGCCGCTGCCACCTGACGTGCCAGCTCTGTCTTGCCTGTGCCGGGCTCGCCTTTGACGAGTAGCGGGCGTTCAAGCGTGACGGCGGCATTGACCGCCATCGTCAGGTCGTCTGTGGCGACATAGCTGTCTGTGCCGGTGAAATGCATATTTTCTACCTCTGAAACTTGAACGCAACCTAGCAGGTCGTCGCCGATCATCAACACCCTGCTAAAGGCTGAAATGAGGGGGTGACACTGACCTATCAAAAGAGTAAACCGCCCATAAAACAAGATCATGGCGCGGGACGGGTGGCCTGATGTCATGTTGGAGACTTACTGGGTATGACTATGAAAACCGAAGTTTTTTTGCCGGAAGATTATCGTCCTGCCGACAGTGAACCGTTTATGAATGATCGCCAGCTTGAGTATTTTCGCCGCAAGCTGCTGACCTGGAAAGAAGAGCTTCTGGAAGACAGCCGCGATACCGTCGCAGGCATGAAGGACCAGACCCGCAACATCCCCGACATTGCTGATCGCGCTTCTGAGGAAACTGACCGTGCGCTGGAACTGCGGACCCGCGATCGCCAGCGCAAACTGGTCAGCAAGATCGATTCGGCACTGCGCCGCATTGACGAAGGTGAATACGGATATTGTGAAATCACCGGCGAACCGATTTCGCTGAAACGTCTGGATGCGCGCCCCATCGCGACCATGAGCCTTGAGGCGCAAGAGCGCCACGAACGCCGCGAGAAAGTCCATCGCGACGATTGATCATAACGCAGGCCGCACCATCGCCATCATCGGCGGCGGGATCGGTGGCCTGACTGCCGCACTGGCCTTTGCACAGCATGGCGCGATCGTCACCGTCTACGAACAAGCCCCGGCAATCACCGAAGTCGGGGCGGGCATACAGATAACCCCCAATGGTGCGCGCGTCCTGAACCGACTGTTACCTGACGGCGCGCTCGACCGGATCGGGATTACAGCGCAAGCGGTCATGCCGATGGACGGGCTGAGCGGGCGGTCAGTCTCCCGTTTTGATCTGACCGCGCAAACCCCACCTTACCGCTTTTATCATCGTGCGGCGTTGATTGACCTGCTGACAGACGCGTGCAGAGCGGCGCATGTGACCATCAAGCTGAATGCGCGGATCACGGATGTGCAGCCCGATGGCAGCTTTGATACCCCTGATGGCCGGATCAGCCCGCATCTGACAATCGGGGCGGACGGCGTGCATTCCATTGTCCGCCCTGCAATCAATGCTTTGGATGAAGCTTTTTTTACGGGGCAGGTGGCATGGCGCGCGATTATTGACGCGCCCGATGTCGCGCCTGTGGCCCGCATCTGGATGCTGCCCAATCGGCATATGGTCACCTATCCGCTGGCAAATGGCCGGATGAATATCGTCGCCGTGCAGGCCCGTAGGCAATGGGCGGACGAAGGCTGGCATCACGCGGATGAACCGGGAAACCTGCGCAAAGTCTTCGCGGATGCGTGCTGGGGAATCAAAAGCATTCTGGGCGAGGTCAAACATGTCAATCTATGGGGCCTGTTTCGGCACCCCGTCGCGGCGCAGTGGCATCAGGGGAATATTGCGATCCTTGGCGATGCTGCGCATCCGACGCTGCCCTTCCTTGCACAGGGCGCAAATTTGGCGATTGAGGATGCCTATGTTCTGGCGCGTTGCTGCAATGAGAATGCCGCGCTTGAGCCTGCATTATCCGCCTATCAGACGGCGCGTCAGTCCCGCGTGACACGCGCGATTGCCGGTGCAAATGCAAATGCGGTGAATTATCATCTGTCAGGTATCCGCCGGACAGTGGCGCATACAGGGTTGCGTGTGATTGGGCGGGCCGCACCGGGTGCGTTCCTGAACCGGCTTAGCTGGCTTTACGATCACGATGTAACGGGTTGAATTACCAGTTGCGATTGGCCTGATCGGTCACACGCTCCAGCACTTCGTGACTGCGGTAGTCGACGCGATAGATATCATCTTCGATCTGCATATAGACCCAGCCATCGCGCACATCGGGCAAGCCGTAATAGCGGGCGTTCATCATCATGGAATATTCACCACGTTCCAGAAATTCACCGACATCAACCGGGGCAGGACGGGGCGTGCGTGCGACGGCTTTGCAGGCGGTGCCCGGCACTCCGATGCGGCATGATCGTTCCGTTGCGTTTGGCGGCGTCGCCACGGGTACGGTCATACAGGCCACGCCGGGTACATTGATGCGGCACTGTGCGCTCGCAAGCGTAGGGATGGTCGCGCTTAGCGCCAAAAGTGTGATCAGTCTGGAAATCATAAAATTGTCCTTTGTTTCAGGACAGAACTGTGTCTGGATGCGGATCGTTCCCGATATAATCGGTTTTTCAGGCCGCCAAGTCAATCCAGACAGGCACGTGATCCGATGGCTTGTCCTTGCCGCGCATTTCGGATTCGATCCAGCAGTTGTTCAGCAGGTCCGCGCATTGCGGGCTTAGCAGGAAATGGTCAATGCGAATGCCGTCATTTTTATCCCATGCGCCCGCCTGATAATCCCAGAAAGAATAGTGACCGGCACCAGCATCGCGCGCGCGGAAGGCTTCGGTAAAGCCGAGGTTTTGGATGCGCCGGAATGCGTTGCGGCTGTCGTGCAGGAACAGCGCGTCTTTGCGCCATGCATCTGGGCGCGCCGCGTCTTCGGGTTGCGGGATAATGTTGTAATCGCCGGCCATTAGCGCGGGTTCTTCCAGCTTGAGAAGTTCCTCTGCACGGGTCTTGAGCCGTTCCATCCAGCGCAGCTTGTAATCATATTTCGGACCGGGGGCGGGGTTGCCGTTCGGCAGATAAAGCCCACAGATGCGGATCGCCTTTTCCCCGACGACCGTCGCTTCGATATAGCGGGCCTCTTCATCATCGACGCCATCACGCCCGGCACCAGCCGCGCCGGGCAGGCCGCGTGTTACGTCTTCTAACGGGAATTTGGAAAGCAGGGCGACACCGTTGAACCCCTTTTGACCATGGGTTTCCACGTTGTAACCTTTGTCCGCGATCACGTCGCGGGGGAAGCCTTCATCAACTGATTTGATTTCTTGTAGAATCGCCACATCGGGCTGCGCTTCATCAAGCCAGTCGGTCAACGCATCAATGCGGGCCTTAACCCCGTTGATGTTGAAAGTCGCAATCTTCATGGAAATTCCCCTGTCATCGGGGATGTTTTGCCGCACAGCATGGCCATGCACAAGCGGTCAGAGACGTGTTTTTGCCGCTTTGCGGTGCGTGCGCTTGCCCAGCGCGGATAAGGCACCTGTTAATCCGTCAAAGGATTGGCGCGCTTCGGATCGGATCAGGTTTTTACGCAGGTTCATGCAAATAATCGCGCTATTGATCAGGGCGAAACTGACCAAGGCCAGCAACACCCATTCGGTGGACGTGATTATCATGACATCTTGCATCTACTTCACCATTGGTTGGCTACGATCCTAGCGGCTCTTTCTTAACACACTATTTGATGTCTTGCAAAAGCCTGCAGAAGGTCTCGTAGTTGGATTTCTGTACCCGCAAGGCTGAAGCCCTGCGAAACGTGCGCTTACGATAATAGGTAATCGCGATGGTCGTGATTGCAAGCGCCCCGATCAACCCGGCAGAGGTGACAGGGTCGCTTGCACCCGTCGCAAGGGTGACAACAGTGCCGATCACCAACCCCACAAGGCTGCCCAGGGCGAGCCTGCTGGGCAGCAGATCATTTTCCATTTCTGCGATATCTTCGCCTAAATCCCTGATTTCGTCAGACAGGCTTTGTGTGATGACATCAATGATGTCCCTGATCGTGACAGTGTTGCTATCGCGCGCGCCTGCAATCAGCCTGTCGCGCAGATCCAGCCGCGATTGCCCATCGGCAAGGGCGGCCTGCAGCAATCGGGTAAATTCGGCTTCATCAATCTGTATTTGGTAATGACCGTTGATCTGATCCATGATCAGCGCGGTCAGTCTTGTATTGTCGTGCATTACATCGAAAATGACGTGCCGCAGCCGCAGGAGGATGTGGCGTTCGGGTTTTCAATGACAAAACGTGCGCCGATCAATTCCTCGGTGAAATCAATCACGGCATCGGCAAGAAAGGGCAGGGACACGCTGTCGATCACGACGGTTTCCCCGTGATCGGACAGGATCAGATCGTCGTCTTTCGCTTCGTCAAGATCAATTTCATACTGAAATCCAGAGCAGCCGCCCCCTTCGACGGCAACACGCAAGGCTTTGCCCTGCGCCGCAGCGCCGATTTCAGCCAGTCGTTCAAACGCGCGGGGCGTTACCTTGGGTGGGATCGTTAGCATATTGTAACCTATCGGTTCTGTTACAGTTGCAATATAGGGGGGGCAGGCAAAACGAACAAGACAGGCAATCGACATGGCAGCGCCATATGCGACTGATCCCGCAAATGCACGGGGGCGGTTTTATCCCGAAGAAGAAAGTCATTTCCGATCCCCGTTCCAGCGGGACCGGGACCGGATCATCCACGCAAGCGCCTTTCGCCGTCTCAAGCATAAGACGCAGGTGTTTATCGAGCATGAAGGTGATTATTTCCGCACCCGCCTGACACACTCGATCGAGGTGGCACAGGTGGCGCGCACCGTCGCGGCGGCGCTTGATCTGAATGTGGAACTGACCGAAGCGGTGGCGCTGGCCCATGATCTGGGCCACACGCCCTTTGGTCACACCGGAGAAGAGGCGCTGGATGCGCTGATGCAGCCCTATGGCGGGTTTGATCATAATGCGCAGGCCTTGCACATCGTCACAAACCTGGAACGGCATTATGCGGAATGGGACGGGCTGAACCTGACATGGGAGACGCTCGAAGGTATTGCCAAACACAACGGGCCTGTCACAGGGAATATCCCCTATGCGCTGGCCGCCTATAACACGCGGCATGATCTGGAACTGCATACTCATGCCAGTGCAGAGGCGCAGGCAGCAGCCCTAGCCGATGATATTGCTTATAATAACCACGACTTGCATGACGGGCTACGCGCGGAATTGTTCAGCACAGATGATCTGGCAGAGCTGCCGGTGCTGCACGATTGCTTCGCGCGTGTTGACGCGAAATACCCCGGCCTGAACTACTACCGTCGGCGTCACGAGGCGCTGCGCCGCTTCTTTGGTGTGCTGGTCGAGGATGTGATCGCCGTCAGCCGCCAGAACCTGAAAGCGTGCAATCCCGGCTCTGCCTATGACATCCGCCACGCAGGTCGGATGATGGTGCAGTTTTCTCCGGAACTTTGGGCTGATCTGAACGTTATCCGCAAGTTCCTGTTCGAGCGGATGTATCGTGCCCCCGCCGTTGTTGATATGCGTGTGGTGGTGACGAAGATGATTAATGACCTATTTCCGTTCTTCATGACCCATACCGATGAACTGCCCAAGCAATGGCGCAAGGATGTGGCCGATGCGCCGGACGAGACGGCGCTCGCCCGGATGGTGGCGGATTACATCGCAGGGATGACCGACAGGTTTGCAATTCATGAACATAAACGTCTGATTGGCGGCGAAGAAATTCCAGCAGGGGTGATTGATGGCAGTTGAAGCAGCAGGCGACGCAATGGCGCCGGTAATGGCGTTTGCGCTGGTAGGTGCATTGGGTGTGGGGTCACAATGGTTGGCGTGGCGGCTGCGTATGCCGGCCATTGTGTTGATGCTGGTCGCGGGGATCTTGGTTGGGCCAGTGCTTGGCGTCTTTGATCCCGCCCGCGATATCGGCGCTTTGTTGGGCCCTGTGATCACGGTTGCCGTTGCCATCATCTTGTTCGAAGGCGGGCTGACCTTGAATTTCCACTCTTTGAGTGGGGCGGATATCGGGGTCAGGCGTCTGATATTTGTCGGCGCACCGCTGGGCTGGCTGACCTCTGCACTTGCTTTGCATTATGCGGCAGGGCTGAGCTGGGAAAGCTCTGCTGCCTTTGGCGGGATCATGATCGTGACCGGACCGACCGTTATCGCGCCACTGTTGCGCACCGCGCGCTTGTCGAAACGACCCGCCGCGCTGCTGCAATGGGAAGCAATCATCAATGATCCGATTGGTGCATTGGCCGCTGTTCTCGCGTTTGAAGTTGTTCTGGTTCTGAACACCACAACAACGGTCGGAGCTGCGATCTGGGATCTGGCCTTTGGGATCGGTGTTGCGACGCTGCTTGGGTTGGCGGGTGGCTTTGGCATTGCACGCTGTTTCAAGCGCGGCTGGGTGCCTGAGTACATGAAGGTGCCGGTGCTTTTTGCGTCATTGCTAGCGGTCTTTGCTGTTTCGGATACCGCCTTGCATGAAAGCGGGCTACTGGCTGTGACGATCATGGGTATCGTGATCGCCAATGCGAACCTGCCCAGCTACGAAGAACTGCGACGTTTCAAGGAACATGCGACGGTTCTGTTGGTGTCGGGTGTGTTTATCCTGCTGGCCGCCGGACTGAATTTTGACACGCTGTGGCAGTTGGATATCCGGGCGGTTGCCTTTGTACTGCTGGTTATCTTCGTGGCGCGTCCGCTGACGGTGCTTACCTCGCTGATCGGGTCGGGCATTCCCTATCGCGAGCGGCTGCTTGTCGCTTTGACCGGGCCACGCGGTGTCGTTCTGATCGCGGTTGCAGGCTTGTTCGGGGATCGCTTGCTGGGGCTTGGCTTTGAAGACGCCGCGTTGATTTCGCCGCTGGCCTTTGTGCTTGTGGCAGTGACCGTTGTCCTGCATGGGTTCACGCTAGCCCCTTTCGCGCGCTGGCTGGGGCTGGCGGGTGAGGAAACACCGGGTGTGATCATCGTAGGTGGCGCACGGTGGACCACCGCCTTCGCCGAGGCACTGCGTAAGGCGGATATCCCGGTGCTGATGACCGATCCCAATTTCGGGCATTTGCGGTCCGCCCGCACCGCGGGCGTACCGACTTTTTCCGGTGACATCCTATCAGAGGCTGCCGAGCAACGGCTGGAACTGGTCAGCTATGCCACATTGGTGGCGGCGACTGACAATGATGCCTATAACACCCTTGTGGCCACCGACCTTGCGCCGGAATTCGGGCGCGAAAATGTGTTTCAGGTCAAGCGCCAGAAAAATGACAGTGCCCGGCATCAATTGCCCAGCACATTGGGCGGCCGCCGGTTCGGGGCCGAGGAAACCCACGCTGGCTTGGAGCGGCTGATGCGCGAAGGCTGGACCTTTCGGGTAACGCGCCTGACCGAGGCTTACACATATGATGATTGGCGCGCTGAACAGCCGGAATCGTATCTGTTCGGACGCATTTCACCTGCGGGTGACATCAGACTGCTGACCGCAGAGGATGAATTCAAGCCGGTGCCGGAGATGCGCCTGATCACGCTGCGCCCGCCCGAAGCGACGCCGCGCGAACAGCCTCCCGCAGATACCTAAGCGAAAGGTAGAGGTCCCGGATCAAGTCCGGGACGGCGGGGTCTCTGCCGGTCTGAATGGTTTGCGCCAAGTCGAGATATGCGCCCGGCTCAGATGTGTGAATGGGGCTTGTGCCAGTCCGACCAGCGGTGTTCCAGCTCCAGCCCTGCCAGTTTCGCCATCAGGTCCAGCTCGGACGGCCACGTGTAGCGGAACGGGATCGTCAGGGTTTCGACCCTCCCATTTTTGGTGCGCATGTGGTTTGATGTATATTGCTGCGTGGCGCTATCAAAAACATCAATGCCCCAATGATCCGGGGTGCATGCAAAGGCATGGGTGGTTTCGCCGTAAGGGATTTTTTGAAGAGGCGGGATCAGCGTTTCCACGACAAAGCGACCGCCGGGCCGTAGGTGCGCGGCGGCGTTGCGGAAACAGGTGCATTGCGCCTCTTGCGTGGTCAGATTGTCGATGGTGTTGAAAACGAGAAAGACTAGCGCAAAATCTCCCGCGACGCGGGTTGTAGTCATATCGCCAATCGCGACGGGTATCGGTGTGCCGCATTCCTTTTTGCGCATCTCCGCGACCATGGCCGCGGATAGTTCGATCCCTTGGATTGGTACGCCACGTTCCTGAAGAGGCAGCGCGATCCGTCCTGTACCAATTGCAAATTCCAAGGCGGGTCCGTCGGCGGCCAATTTGCACAAGACCTGCGCGGTGGCTGCGATCAGCGCCGGATCGCTGTTGCCGTGCTCGCTGTCATAGACCTGTGCAACGCTTTCGTCGAAATATCCGTTATCATGCATATCGTATCTTTTTCCGGTAAATCCGTAATTCATGACGTGATCTTGTCCTGGGGTCAAAGGCTTTACCCGACAGTGGCCGCTGCCGGGTTCAACAGCCGCTCTCCATTGACCTGCGCCGATAGGGTGGTAAACCCGGCGGACACAAGATTATGCCCGCTGCCGGGACCGAAGGATGACCATGAATCTTTTTGCTGATATCCGCACCCGCGTGCTGTCCTGTCTTGATCAGATGGTGGCCGAAGGCGCGCTGCCCGAAGGGTTGGCTATGCAAGCCGTCACGGTCGAGCCTCCGCGCGATCCGGCCCACGGGGATATGGCCACCAATGCGGCGATGGTGCTCGCCAAACCTGCCAAAATGAACCCGCGGGTGATTGCAGAGACATTGGCGGCCAAGCTGCTTGATGATCCGATGATCACCGTGGCAGAGGTCGCAGGGCCAGGCTTTTTGAACATGCGGCTGGAGCCGGGTGTTTGGCAGGGGGTGATCAAAACGGTCTTGTCCGATGACAGCTTTGGCCAGTCTGACATGGGGCAGGGCGAAAAAGTCATGGTCGAATATGTGTCGGCCAACCCGACCGGTCCGCTGCATGTGGGCCATACACGTGGTGCCGTATTTGGCGATGCGCTGGCCAGCCTGCTGGACTACGCGGGCTATGATGTGACCCGTGAGTATTATATCAATGATGGTGGAGCGCAGGTCGATGTGCTCGCCCGGTCGGTCTATCTGCGCTATCTCGAAGCGCATGACCTGAGCGTCGATTGGCCTGAGGGCAGCTATCCCGGAGACTATTTGATCGATGTCGGCGATGCGCTGAAGGCCAAGGTGGGTGACAAGTTCATCGACAAGGGCGAACAGTTCTGGCTCGACGAGGTCCGGGAATTTGCCACCGACGCGATGATGAACCTGATCCGCGAAGATCTTGCGCAATTAAATGTGCGGATGGACAGTTTCTTTTCCGAAAAATCGCTTTATGGCACTGGCCTGATCGAAAAGGCGATTGCGGAACTGGATGAAAAGGGTCTGATCTATCTCGGCACGCTAGAGCCGCCCAAGGGCAAGCTGCCTGAAGATTGGGAACCGCGCGAGCAGACCCTGTTCAAATCGACCGCTCATGGTGACGACGTGGACCGGCCGGTCAAGAAATCGGACGGGGCCTGGACCTATTTCGCGCCCGACATCGCGTATCACTATGACAAGGTAAAGCGCGGCTATGATCAGCTGATTGACGTCTTTGGCGCCGATCACGGTGGGTATGTGAAACGGATGAAGGCCGCAGTCTCTGCCTTATCAGACGGCAAAGTGCCGCTGGATGTTAAACTGACCCAGCTGGTGAAATTGTACAAGAACGGTGAGCCGTTTAAAATGTCCAAGCGGGCAGGGACCTTTGTGACACTGCGCGATGTGGTCGATCAGGTTGGCCCGGATGTGACCCGGTTCCATATGCTGACCCGCAAGAATGATGCGCCGCTTGATTTCGATTTTGACAAGGTGCTGGAGCAGTCCAAGGACAACCCGGTTTTCTACGTCAACTACGCCTATGCGCGGATTAATTCGGCGACAAAGAAGGCCGCCGCGTTTGCGCAGGTTGGCGACGCAGAGCTGACTGGCGTTGATCTGTCCGGGCTGACAGATGTGTCCGAACTGGCGCTGATCAAAAAGCTGGCCGAATGGCCGCGCCTGATTGAGATTGCGAGCAAAAGTCACGAACCGCACCGTGTGGCCTTCTATCTTTACGACCTCGCCTCGGACTTTCACGCGCTTTACAACAAGGGAAATGATCAACCCACATTGCGTTTTGTGCAAGAGGGTGACGCAGATGCAACACAGGCGAAAATTGCCCTGATTCGCGCCGTAGCGATTGTTATTTCGCATGGTCTTGGTATCCTTGGCGTCACTCCGGCGGAAGAGATGCGCTAAACGCACCGCTGCCGGGGTCGAGCAGAAAACAACGACCCACGAAGCCAAAACGGCACGGGCAGTGAGGCAGATATGGCAGTTTATGAAGAGGGATTCGTTCCTTCAGGTGGCGCGTCGCGTGCCGGTTTATTCGTCAACTATGCTGGAGCCGCAATGTCACTGGCGCTGATCGCCGGTGTCAGTTTTTGGGGCTACAAGCTGATTATGCGTGATGTCAGCGGAATCCCCGTGGTGCGCGCCATGGCAGGCGAAATGCGGGTCGCGCCCGATAATCCGGGCGGTGATGTGGCGTCGCATGTTGGGCTTTCAGTCAATGAAGTCGCCGCAGAAGGTGAGGCCGGCGGTCCAGAGGATCGTCTGGTGCTGGCACCCGCGACGGCAGGGCTGACCCAAGAAGACCTTGATGTGCAGCCCATGGCCGAAGCGGATGAACCGCGTGCTTTTGCCCAGACACGGGTGAGCCCGGCGATTGCGGATGCCGATGCACCCGTCACTGCCGAAAATGCGGCGTTGACCGCCGATGATATTATTGCGCTAGCAGACCAGATCGCCGATGGGGTGGAACCCTTCGCGCCGCAACAGATCGCGGCATCTGTACCCGGCGTCGCCCGCTCGCTGCGTCCGGTCATTCGTCCGGCGGTCTTGCGCCGTGCTGCGCCCACTGTTGCAGCGCAAAGCGCTGATGACGTCGCTGTCAGCACCGTGGCTTTCCCCGCAGGGACAGACCTTGTCCAGCTTGGTGCCTTTCGGTCGCCCGATCTTGCTGGCGAAGAATGGACGCGCTTGCAGCGCCGTTTCGGTCAACTGATGAGCGGGCGTGACCGTGTCATTCAGGTTGCAAACCAATCCAACGGCACATGGTATCGTCTGCGTGCCAGCGGCTTTGACGACCGGGCCGATGCCCGTCGTTTCTGCGCCGCGCTTGAGGCCGAAGGCGCGGATTGCATTGCTGTGGTGGTTGACTAGGTGACGCCGACCGCCGCGATTTTCGGACCAGAAGCGCTGGCACTGACCGGCTGGGAGCGCGGGTTTTTCCGTGATGTGCAACCGCTTGGGTTTATTCTGTTTGGGCGGAACATCGACACGCCGGATCAGCTGCGACGGCTGACCGACGCGCTGCGCGAAACGGTGGGGCGCGATGCGCCGATTTTGATTGATCAAGAAGGCGGGCGGGTGCAGCGGATGCGCAGCCCCCATTGGCGGGATCACCTGCCTGCGCTGGATCAGATGACCCGCGCCAGTGATCCTCTGCGTGCGCAATGGATTCGTAACCGGCTGATCGCGGCAGAGCTGCATGACGTGGGAATCGACGTGAACTGTGCCCCTCTGGCGGATCTGGTCGAGGATGCAACACATCCGGTGCTGCGGAACCGACTTTATGGTGCGGATGTCGATACTGTCGTGGCTGCTGCCCGTGTCTGTGCGGATGCGCATCTTGCGGGCGGCGTGCTGCCGGTCCTGAAACATATCCCGGGTTACGGCCGCGCCGCGGTCGATAGCCACAAGGATCTGCCCACGGTCGCGGCGCAGCAAGCGGCGCTCAAGGCACGTGATTTTGCACCATTTCAGGCGCTGAACGATATCGCGATGGGCATGACGGCCCATATCGTTTTCTCTGCCATTGATTCGGATGCGCCGGCCACGACCTCGCCCCGGATGATGCAGGTGATCCGCGAAGATATCGGATTTGACGGGTTGATTATGACGGATGACCTGTCGATGGACGCGCTTTCCGGCACCGCGGCAGAGCGTGCAACCGCATCAATCGCTGCGGGCTGCGATGTCATCTTGCACTGCAATGGCGAACAAAAAGAGATGACAGCGGTCGCTGATGCCGCAGGCGCGATGACCGCGCAGGCGCAGACTCGCGCAATTCGCGCGCTGGCGCAACGGCGCGCCCCTGAAAACATTGACATCCCCAGTCTGGAAGCCGAACTTACAGCGCTACTAGGCTGAGGGCAGATGCAGGGCGAAGAGTTTCAGGAAGACACGGTCAGTGTAAGCGAACGCATGGCTGCGGAGGCGCTGATTGTTGATGTCGGTGCTTTTGAGGGCCCGCTTGACCTGTTGCTGACCCTGTCGCGGACCCAAAAAGTTGATCTGCGCCAAATCTCTATTTTGGCATTGGCCGAGCAGTATCTGTCCTTTATCGAAAAAGCTAAGCAGTTGCGGCTGGAACTGGCGGCGGATTATCTAGTGATGGCGGCTTGGCTGGCCTTCCTGAAGTCGCGTCTGCTGCTGCCCCCCGATCCATCAGAAGAGGGGCCGTCGGGCGAAGAACTGGCCGCACACCTTGCCTTTCAGCTGGAGCGGCTGGAAGCGATGCGTAACGCAGCCGCGCAGTTAATGGCCCGTGACCAGCTGGGGCGTGATTTCTTTGCGCGGGGTATCACCGAAGATGTGCAGCGGGTGCGCCGCGTGACCTATACAGCAACCTTGCTGGACCTGATGCAGGGGTATGCACGTATCCGCACCCGTGACGATTTCCGCCCCTTTGTCATGGATCGCCAGCATGTCATGACGATGGAACAGGCGCTGGAACGGATGCGAACGCTGATCGGTTTTGCGGGCGACTGGACGGATATTTCCAGCTATATGCCCGATGGCTGGGACGCGGACCCGCAGCGCCGCCGGTCCACCACCGCTGCGACCTTTGCTGCCTCGCTTGAACTGGCCAAGGAAGGCAAGATCGAAATCCGGCAGGGCGAAAACTTCGCCCCGATCCAGATCCGTAAGAGAGAACCGCGTGATGAGTAAGCCTGAGAATGACAGCCTGTTCGAGGCGCCGCCGATGGGCGAACAGGAACGTATGGTCGAAGCGATCCTATTTGCGACAGCGGACCCGGTGACGGTCACCGAACTGACAGGCCGGATGCCACATGGCTGTGACCCGGCAGAGGCAATCGCGCATCTGCGCAAACGCTACGAAGGGCGCGGCGTGAATATCGTGCGGATCGACAATGCATGGGCCTTCCGCACCGCGCCCGATCTTGGCTTTCTGATGCAAAAGGAAACGATCGAAACGCGCAAACTGTCCCGCGCCGCGATTGAGACTCTGGCGATCGTCGCCTATCATCAGCCCGTAACACGGGCCGAGATCGAGGAAATCCGCGGCGTCAGCGTCAGCCGGGGCACGGTGGATCAACTGATCGAAATGGAATGGATCCGGCTGGGGCGGCGCAAGATGACGCCGGGCCGGCCTGTGACATTTGTGGTCACGCAAGGGTTTCTGGACCATTTCGGGTTGGAAAATGCGCGCGATCTGCCGGGGCTCAAAGAACTGCGTGCGGCAGGGCTACTGGAAAACCGGCCACCGCCCGGTGCTGGCGCTGCTTTGACCGAAGCCACAGACGGAACAGACGAAGACGATGATCAGAGCGAACTGTTTGACGAGTGAGTCTGCGCGACCTGAACGCATACAATTTGCGTCGAAGTCAGCGGAGTTGCTGATTTGATCCCGGCTACGGCTCACCTACATTTAACCATTACTGAGAGTGGAGAGAAAAATGCAACGGATTATGAATATGGCGATGCGCATGTTGATGCGTCACGGGCTGAGCGGGCTGATGAACCGGGCGGCGCACCGGGGCCGCAACCCAGAAGACATGACGCCAGAGGAACGTCGCGCTGCGCGTGATACCAGCCAGCGAGGGCAGCGTATGATACGCGTTCTCCGACGATTTATGAGATAAATATTACTCTTATTTTAACGACCTAATCTCGAAAATTTTCGAGATTTACAAATCAATTTCACAGCGCGATTTTACAGATAATTATCCTACGGTGGCCCATTTTTGAATAAATCTTTTTGAATAGGGTTTCGTAGAATGACCGATTCATATCTCTCAGGTGATCCGTCCGAAACGGACGATCCCAATCAAACGTATCTTGGATCGTATACACGTGTGGCCATTCTCGCACGGCCTTGGCTTGGTTTGCTTGCGATTTTTCTGGTGGTGATCACTGCGATGCTGGGCTTTTTGTGGTCCATCAGCTTTGGACCCGGCGATGCGGCCACCTCACCAATGACATTCGCGTCAATATTGTTGGTGGGTTTCGGATATGTGCAGCGGCGTTTCGGAAAACCGCTTCCGACGTTTTGGAAAGGCGCTGCACTGATGCTGTGCCTGCTTCTATTGGAATCCTTGCTGACATTTTTTGATCCTGACCGCATTCCGCTGATTGCTGAATACATCAATCGCCAGGTGGTTTTGGCACTGGGGCTAGAGGTCCGCGGCCATCTGGGCCCGGATACCGGCCTAATCCTGCTGGCGCTGACTGTCACCCTGCTTGCAGGTAAAAAACACTGTAAAATATCCCTTTATGCAACGGTCTTTTCGGTGTTTGTGACCTTTGAAAGCCTTGTTCAATTGCTCAATGGGATCAGTTTCTTTGGTGGTCACATGGCGTGGACAACGGTCATCTGCATGGTGCCGCTGTCGCTTGCTGCGCTGACGTTGCATGCGCGCCACCCCATCCTGCGCAGGGTGTTGCTGAAGGGCGCAGCTGGGCGGCGGTTGCGCATTCAGATTTTGGCGGCACTGTCGATCCCGTCGCTTACCAGCATTTTACTGCGTTTATCTGGCGATGGCGTCGTCCTTGATAGCCAGCTTGACGCAATTATCGTTTCGGCCATCAGTTGGGTGATCGTTCTCTATCTACTTGGCAACGACCGGGCCCATGCCGATCTGTGGCAGCGGGAACGCAACATGATCTCGCGACTGTCGGCGCAATCCGTGACGGACAAGTTGACCGGAGCATTGAACCGGCGCGGGCTAGAGGATCGGTTGGCAGAAAGCTGGTCGGGGTATCGCCGCAACGGACAGCTTTATGCGGTGGCGATGCTCGATCTGGATCATTTCAAACGGATCAACGACACCTGTGGTCACCTATTAGGTGATCGGGTGCTGACCCGCACCGGTGAAATCTTGCGCGACAGTCTGCGGTTAGGGGACCGGATCGGGCGGTGGGGCGGGGAAGAATTTGTCCTGCTCTTACATGTTGAAAACCTGACAGAAGTGAATGTTCTGGCAGAGCGTCTGCGTATGGCGATTGCGCAAATTAAACTATACGATCTGTTGCCGGACATCGCTGATTTGGCAGAGACGGCTGATTTGAAGGTCACGGCCTCTTTCGGAATCAGCGCTTTTGCACAAGGGGATCGTGGGTATTCTGATGCAATAGATCGGGCCGATGCGCTCCTTTACCGGGCCAAAAATGCCGGGCGCAACCGTGTTGAAATAGACCGAGATCCCTTTGTCGCGGTTGAAGCGTGCAATTCTGCTGCGACTGTAACCGCGACCTCAGGTCATCGGATCGCGCTGGTCGCAAACAAGTAAATGCAGTGCCCGAATGTGCGGGCGTGCTTTACCCATACATGCTCAATGATTGGGTGTATCCGGCGCATGCGTCACCGTGGTGGTTATCCAGCCGTCCGCAGCAGCTTTGCGAAAACCCCTGTATTACATGGTGTAATCTTGCGCTGCGACTCTGGAACTGATCATGTGAGTTAACCATTTTTGGGGTGTATGGATTAGTTTGTTCGTGTTATGCGTGTGCTGCGGGCGGAAATTCAAGTTCGTAATGGAATCAACTGCGCGATTTATTCGCACGTCACTAAGGCGATACATGACGGAAACCCCGTCACTTCCAATCTAGGTTCGGTGAGGCAGCTATTTCGTGCCACTAAGCCAACCCTGGCACCTCATATCGGTGCGCAACGATGAACGTAGAATGTAAGTAGAATGCGCCCATTTTTCGAACAGGCGCGATCTAAAAGGTCATTTTGACGGGCGGTGGTATTTACCTGCCCGGTCGTCACGAAAGGTGCATGAATTTAGGACCGATGATGATTGAAACCAGCTTAATTGAACCTCTGCCGCGACGACGTGTCTCGGACAAGCCGCGTGTGACTGGAACTTATGCACGCCCTGTGGTCATTGCTCGGCGCTATTTGGGCGCATGTGCCATTATCTTCGTGCTGCTGACGACGGCGGCCAATTTTGGCTACCTTCCTGAAGCTTTTGATCTTGGGCCAGCGGGTGCTGCCACATCCGCCATGACAACGCTCGCGCTGCTTTTGCTGGGAGTAGCCTTTCTTTTACTGCGGCCCGGAAAATCGCTGTCGTTCTGGTGGAAATTTCCAACAATCGTGGTGGTGATGATCCTGCTCGATTCACTCGCCACATTATGGCAACCGGACCGTCTCCCGCTTTTGGTGCAGACCTTGAACGAACGCGTGTCAGCGCTGTTCGGCATCTCCGCAGCGGGAAATATGGGGGGCGATACCGGTCTGATCTTGCTGGCCCTGTCAATCGCCGTGTTAACGCGGAACCTCTATCGTAACCTGTCGTTTGGCGCCGCAATCTTTGCCACCGTCATGACATTCAACGGCTTTGTCACACTGGTGAACGAGGTCAGCTTTTTTGGTGGGCATATGGCTTGGTCGACAGCGCTGACATTGCTGCCCTTGTCGCTGGCCGCGCTCACCCTGCATACCCGCCACTCGATGCTCCGCCTTGTGCTGCAAAAAAACCAGATCGGGTGTCGGCTGCGGTGGCAGATCGCGGCTGGTGCGCTTATTCCCCTGCTGGCCGCAGTCTATTTTCGCATGTCGGCTGACCTTAGCATGATGGACAGACAGATTGACGCTGCCCTGATCACAATTATCAGTTGGAGCATCATCCTCGCGGCTTTCCGCTCTGCCCGGATTGATTCAGAGGCGCGGCATGTCCGGCACAAGCTGTTGATCAACATGTCAGGCAAAATGATAACGGATACGCTGACCGAGGTTTTAAACCGGCGCGGGCTGGAAAAGATGCTTGAAGATCGCTGGGCACGCTTTCAGCACAAGCAGTGCAAAGTGGCAGTTTTGATGCTCGATCTGGATCATTTCAAAGCAATCAATGACACCTATGGCCATCTGGCTGGTGACTATGTGCTGAGTCAGGTCGGGAAAGTTCTGCGCGATAACCTGCGGATCGAAGACTGCGCCGGACGCTGGGGTGGCGATGAATTCATGGTGCTGTTAAAGATCGAAAAACGCGCCGATGTCATCGCCATGGCTGAACGTGTGCGCAACGCCGTGCAGCAAATCAGACTACCGCGAAGCAGTGATGGGCCAGGCGGGGCCGAGCTCTTGGGGGTGCGGATCACAGCCTCTTGCGGGATTAGCGCCTTCAGGTCGGGAGACCGCGATTTTCGCGATGCATTGAAACGTGCGGATGAGGCGCTGTATCAAGCTAAGCACGCAGGGCGGAACCTCATCAAGGTGGATCTAAGCACATTAAACGCTGCGTGAGCCAAGATCAACGCGCTGCGAAAGTGGTGCGGAAAACGCGCTAACATGTCACGGCGCGCGGAAATGCTTGGACAGTTTTAACCCTTGACCCTGATAGTTCGACTTGATCGCACTACCGTAAAGCGTGTCGGGCAGGGCGGACATATGTTCATAGACCAGCCGCCCGACAACCTGCCCATGTTCCAGCACGAAAGGGGCCTCGTGGCAGCGCACTTCAAGCACACCACGCGATCCGGCCCCGCCTGCATCAGCATAGCCAAAGCCCGGATCGAAGAAACCCGCATAATGCACCCTGAATTCACCGACCATGGCCAAATAGGGCGCCATTTCAGCGGCTTGCATCGGGGGGATCACAATCGCCTCGCGGCTGACAAGGATGTAGAAAGCACCGGGGTCGAGGATGATCCAGCCGGTGTCCGTATGTACGGGTTCCCAGAATTCCGCTGGATCGTAATGGTTCAGCTTCGACAGATCGACCACACCCGTATGCGGCTTTGCGCGGTAGCCGACCAAGCTGCCCTCTGCCGGTTTCAGATCCACCGAAAAGCCCAGCCCATCCGAGATGACTGGATCGTCAGAGACAATCGGCGTCTGCGCGTGAAGGGCCCGCAGGTCGTCATCGCTCATCAGTGTTTTGCCGTGGCGAAAAATAATCTGGTTGAGCATCTGCCCGGGTTGCACCACAACCGAAAAGGACCGCGGGCAGATTTCCACGTATAGCGGGCCGCTATAGCCTTCGGGCACCCTGTCGAACTCTACCCCGTGATCGGTGATGATACGTGTCAGCAGGTCAAGCCGCCCGATCGAGGATTTTGCGCTTGCCGCCGCCGTCATGCCGTCCGGCAAGGACAGTCCCTCCATCAAGGGCACCACATAAACGCAGCCCTTTTCCAGCACAGCGCCACCATCAAGCGTGATTTCATGCATGGTCACATCGGCCAGCCGTTCCTTGACCGTGCGCTGCCGCCCGGCAAGGAAAGAGGCGCGGACGCGGTAGGCCACGCCGCCGAGCCGCAAATCCAATGATGCGGGTTGAATCTGATCCGCCGTGATATCAGCAAGGGCGGTTATCGCGCCGGATGAGATCATCTCGCGAATTTGGTGATCTGCCAAAACGCCTGATCGGGTCATGTGCACGCTCCTATAGATACCAAAACGCCCGCCGTGCCAGTGCACAAGCGGGCGGTTGTGATTGGTCGGGCTAGCAGGACTCGAACCTGCGACCTTCCGTCCCCCAGACGGACGCGCTACCAGGCTGCGCTATAGCCCGACTTGGGGCTGTCATATCGAAATTGTCCGTGGGGGCAAGCCGAAAATACGCCAAATTTCTATTGCGCCCTGATCCTGTCGCGTAGCTGTTCAAGGCGGCTTAGCAATGGTGCGATTTCGGCGGCGCGCGCGTGAAGCGCGTTTGCACCAACCGGCGCGCGGCCCAAAAGACGTGCCGACATCTGCGGCAAATCTTCGGGGGGAAGGGGCAGGTCAATCCGGAACGGCGTCGTCTCGGCCACTGTTTCGGACGTATCTGCGGGCTCTGGCACAGTTTCTGCGCTCACCACCTCTTGTGATGGCTCATCGAAATCCAAAGCGCTTTGCTGCGGCGGCGCTGTGGGTGCAGGATCAACCGGGGGCGGCAGTTCAGGCGATGTTTCCGCAGAAGGCGCGGAAACCTTTGCCGGAGCGGTCATGCTCAAACCAAGGCCCGCCACATGTTTGACACCTTTTTCGCGCAACATCTTCTGGGTGCCTTTGATGGTCATCCCGTCTTCGTGCAGCAGATGCTTGATCCCGCCCAACAGATCCATGTCGGTGGGGCGATAGTAGCGTCGGCCGCCCGCACCTTTGACAGGTTTAATCTGGGAAAATTTGCTTTCCCAGAAACGCAAAACATGTGTCGGCGTATCCAGCCAGTCGGCGACTTCGCTGATCGTTCGGAAGGCGTCTTTGGCTTTGCTCATATCTAGCGTTTATTCCCGGCGGCGACACGATCTTTCATCAGATGCGACGGACGGAAGGTCAGAACCCGGCGCGGATGAATCGGCACCTCTTGCCCGGTTTTCGGATTACGGCCCACGCGTGCTGCTTTTTCGCGCACCGAGAATGTCCCAAAGGATGAAACCTTTACGGTTTCCCCCCGGACCAAAGCGTCTGATACATGGTTCAGCACACTTTCCACCAGATCGGCACTGTCATTTCGTGACAAACCCACCTGATTATGAACCGCGTCGGCTAAATCCATACGCGTCAACGTTTTTACTGTCATAAATGTCTCCCTGAATATGTTAAGAACAATACGCGTGTGGCATTTTCAGAGTCAATAACAAGGACTTGGCAATTCGGTTCCCAAATCATATTTTGCTTACCACCGCAGGACGACTGCGCCCCACGCCAAGCCACCGCCGATTGCTTCTGTGACAACCAGATCACCTTTTTTGATCTGACCATTCTTTAGCCCGACCGAAAGCGCGAGCGGGATTGATGCGGCAGAGGTGTTGCCGTGATCCTGTACCGTCACAACAACCCGGTCCATCCCAACGCCAAGTTTCTTGGCGGTGGATTGAATGATACGGATATTAGCCTGATGTGGCACGACCCAATTGACGTCTTCAGCGGTCAAACCAACCTTATCGAGCGCCTTGTCCGCGGTTTGGGCCAGTTTTTCGACCGCGTGACGGAAAACTTCTTTGCCTTCCATCCGCAGCATACCGGTGTTTTGCGTGGCAACGCCGCCATCCACGTAAAGCAAATCCTTGTAGCGCCCGTCAGAGTTCAGATCGGTCGATAAAATACCGCGATCATCGGTGGTGCCTGCGCCGTCTTCGGCCTGAAGGATCAGCGCGCCCGCGCCGTCGCCGAACAAGACGCAGGTGGAACGGTCGGTCCAGTCCATGATGCGGCTAAAGGTTTCGGCCCCGATCACCAGCACCCGGTCGGCCTGACCAGAGGCGATCAGCGCATTTGCATTTGAAAGTGCGTAAACGAAACCCGCGCAAACTGCTTGCACATCAAAGGCATAGCCAGTGGTGTTGCCAATCGCATGCTGCACCATCGTCGCGGCAGAAGGGAAGGTCATATCAGCGGTGGAGGTCGCAAGGATGATGGCGTCGATATCTTCGGCGTCCATGCCTGCCATGTCCAGCGCAGCCTTGGCGGCGTGGGTCGCCAGTTCTGATGTGGTTTCGCCCGGGGCGGCAAAGTGGCGACGTTCGATTCCCGACCGTGCCTTGATCCATTCGTCCGACGTGTCGAGCGTCTTTTCAAACTCGGTGTTTGGCACAATCCGCTCTGGCAGATAATGGCCCACACCTTTTACAACTGCACGACGTACCATGATATTTTAGCCTGTATTGGTGTCGCTTGTCCCTGCGTCACCTTCTTGGTGTGCATCTTGGGCAAGCGATGCGGCAGATGCAACCCGTGCTGCCAGTTTATCGGAAAAACCGTTTCTCGCCAATTGATAAGCAAGATCCAGCGCCGCTGCGACGCCGGTTTCATCAGCCGATCCGTGACTTTTGATCACAGTGTGGTTCAGTCCCAGAAACACACCGCCATTGACCCGCCGTGGGTCGATCCGCTTGCCCAGTCGACGCAGTGAACCGCGTGCAAGAAGGGCCGCCAGCATCGACAGCGGTGTTTTCATCAGCGCGCCGCGCAGCAGCTCGGATATCAGATTTGCGGTGCCTTCACCGGTTTTCAACGCGACATTGCCGGTGAAGCCGTCGGTGACGATCACATCAACTTTATCAGACGGCAAATCGCCGCCCTCGACAAAACCGACATAGTTGAAATCGCCTCTTTCGGCGGCGTTGCCAATAAGTTCATGCGCGACTTTCAGTTCGGCACGGCCTTTGTGTTCTTCTGTCCCGACGTTCAGCAGCCCGATACGCGGATAGGCGATGTCCAGCCCGTTGCGCGCATAAGAGGCGCCCATGAGCGCGTAGGTCAGCAGGTCGTCCTGATCGGCGCGGATGTCGGCCCCAGCGTCCAGCATCACATTGAAACCCGATGGATTGCGTGACGGCCAGAGACAGGCAATGGCGGGGCGGTTCACCCCTTCGGCCTTGCGCAGGCGCAACATCGACATGGCCATCAGCGCGCCGGTATTACCGCAGCTCACGCAGACTGCGGCATTGTCGCCGCGTACGGCCTCAATCGCGGACCACATGGATGTGCCCTTGCCCTGGCGCAGCGCGTTGCTAGGCTTATCCGTCATCTTCACAACATCCCGCGCGTCGTGAATCGTCACGCGGTCTGCGATTTTGTGCTTTGATAGCAGCGGCTTGAGCTCTGATTCGGGCCCATGCAGCAGTGCAGATGCCTCGGGCTGCCGACGTAGAAACACAGCAAGGCCCGCAACGACAGTTGCAGGCCCTTTATCGCCGCCCATAGCATCCACAGAAAGCACATGTGCCGTGGTCGGATCGGTGACCGTTTGGCTATTTGTCATCTGCGAAATGCCCGAAGCGCAGCTTATGCTGCGTCTTCGTCCAGGTCGATTTCAGTGGTGTCAGCGATCACTTCGCGTGTCGCGTAATGTCCGCAAGACGGGCAGACATGGTGCGGGCGCTTCAGCTCTCCGCAGTTGTCGCATTCGTTACGGTTCGCCGCGACCAGAGAGTCGTGCGCACGCCGGTTGTTGCGGCGGGATTTGGATACTTTATTCTGCTGGACAGCCATGTCTCAACCCTATCTGTTCGGGCCGATGGCCCTGTTTTTCCTGCGTCTCTCGGGGTCCTACGCCATTGCGGCAGCCCTGTCGAGACGCGATGTAAAAGAGGCCGCGAACATACTGCGATTCCCCTTTTGTGCAAGCCCTTTTCAACGCCTTATTACGCAGGGCTAATCACCTTTGTTTTCAAGGCTGTCACGCAGCCCTGCCAGACCCGCGAAAGGTTTGGCCTGTTCGTCGGTCATGGCCTGTTTGCCCGGCTCTGTATAGACCGTTTCGCCCAGATCGGCCCCTTCCGCACGCGGATAGGGGGGCAGGGCGAGGGCCAGCGCCTCGATCATCACTGCCGCAAGGTCGAGCGCTGCGGGCAGTGCTTCGATTGTGTCGTCTTCGGGCATTTCGATTTCATTGGCTTCGACGTCTGGCAAATCGGCCATATAGCTGCGCCGCACCGCTTCGTCGATGCGGGTTGCGACCGGATCCAGCGTGACCACGCAGGCCTGTACGACGGTTGCACCAATGTCGCCTTTAAGTTCCCAGTCGCTGCGTCCCAAGGGGGCTAATGTACCGGAAAAACGCAATTTTCTGATGCCGATGATTCCTAGAGCGTCCGCCACGGCGGCGCGTTCCTGGGCCGTGGGGGACAGATCAAAGGCAGTGGGTTCCCGGCTGCTCAGATCCGCCAGCCGGAGATGGGATGAAGGGAGTTGGGCCAAGATGCTTCCATTCTTGAACAGGGCAGGGTGGTGATGTAGGGGGGATAAAAGGCGAAAGACGCCAAAGCAAGAGGGCTGTCATGGGCAGGCAAACTGGCAAGACATTTACATGGTTGCGTGCGGCGGGTCTGACGGGCTTGCTGTTGGCCACGGCCTGTTCGCCGATCAACCGCTATCACGGCTTTACCCCGACCGCGGCAGAGTTGTCGCGTGTGCAGGTGGGGCAGTCCACGCGGGAAAGTGTGGCCGAACGGCTTGGGCCGCCGACTTCTGAAGGGTTGTTGGAAAACAACAGTTTTTACTATGTTTCCAGCCAGTTCCGCACCATTGGCCCCTTTGCCCCCGAAGAGTTAAACCGTGAGGTTCTGGCGATCCGCTTTAGCCCGTCAGGTGTCGTGCGCAATGTGGAGCGTTACGGTCTGGAGGATGGCCGTGTCATCGCCCTAGACCGCCGCGTGACCGAGGATGGCATCAATGATGTGACCTTCCTTGGTCAGTTGCTGGGCAGCTTTGGCCGGATTGATGCGGGCACCTTGCTGGGTGAGACTGGCGGCAGCGACTTCTAGCAACGTTCGGTGGGGGTACCCTGTGTGTGCAACACCGCGATTGCGAATCGCAGGTTAACGACTGCGATAGTGGCGTTTTGACCTGCGGGTGGCGCGTCGGAAAGGCGTCGGACTTCTATCGGACCTCAACCGCGATTTAGCGGGATGAATGCAGCGTACGGCCCAAAGGTAAACGTGGCGTTCATATTTGGGCCGCGTGCAATGTTCGGCTCAGGCGGCGACATCAACCGGGTGTGGGGTCCGAAAGCCGACCGCCAGCCGGTTCCAAATGTTGATCGTCCCGATGGCAAGACTAAGCTTTGCGATTTCCTCTTCTGAAAACTGCGCGCGCATCAGGTCGTAGTCGGCATCCGGCGCGTTGGTGGTGCTGACCAATGTCAGCGCTTCGGTCCAAGCGAGCAGGGCGCGTTCGCGGGCGTCGAAAACGCTTGCTTCGCGCCAGACGCTGACGAGCGCGATCCATTGTTCGCTGAGCCCATCGGCCCGCGCCTCTTTCGTGTGCATATCGACGCAATAGGCGCAGCCGTTGATTTGCGAGGCGCGCAGCTTGAGCAGATGGATCAATCGCGGATCCAGCCCGGCTTTGGTCGCCACGTAGTGTTCAAGGCCAAGCAAGGCCTGCAACCCATCGGGGGCTGCTTTCATATAATCGAGACGTTGTGTCATGTGCGTGTCCTTTGCGGGTTTGAAATGGGTTTGGCGCGTCGGAGGTGCTGTTCGGCGAAGGCGCAGCCGCGCGCGGCAATAGTTCCGTCGTCATGTTCTGTCAGGTCGCGCAGCAATTGGGCGACGGTGACTTTTGCAAGCTCCTGCCGGTAAGCCCGTTCGGCGCGCAGCATGGCTGCGTTAATCTCGCAGGGTCGGGTGTATTTTTCACGCGGCAGTGGGCTTGGGCCTTGTTGTCGGATTTCCTTGCACCGAAAGGCGGGCGCGGGTCCTTCGACGGCCAGAACAATATCCAGCAGGCTGATATCACGCGCGGCGCGTGCCAATTGATAACCGCCTGCGGGTCCGGGTGTGGTGCTGAGAATACCAGCGCCTGAAAGGGATTGAAGATGTTTGAGCAGGTAGCTTTTGGAGACACCGTGGAAATCGGCCAGTGCCGCTGCCGATATCACCCCGTCTTGCGGCATCCCGCCCAGCAGGGTGACCACATGGATTGCCTGTTCTACGCCGTCGCCGAGTTTCATACATTGCCTCACCTTCGAATCATGGATAAATAGTATCCACGAATAATATGCCGTCAATACCGTCCTTTTGGTGGCCGTGGCGATCCAATGCGCATTGCTATTGATGGGAACGGATTGCTGCATTATCTGGGAATGGTCCCCGGTGACGGGGGCACGTTCTCAGGGCGGGGCGCAATTCCCCACCGGCGGTATGCCTGAACAGGCGAGCCCGCGAGCGCCTTTGACACTGTCACAGGGTCCAGCAGATCAGGTGAGATGCCTGAGCCGACGGTCATAGTCCGGATGAAAGAGAGCGGGTCAAAGCCGGGTGCAATTGCGCCCGGTCTGTCCTGTTTTTGCCTTGGGTCTATCGCGAGGAAGAAAAGGACAGATGCGATGATCCAGATGAATATCACGACGCGGGGCGCGATTGCCGGCCCGTTCTATTTCGTAATCGCCGGGGCGCTGTTTGCTGGCGCAAATACGGCGGTGCAGGGGGCGGGGATGCTGTATGGCGTGCCATCCCCGACAATTGCGTTTTGGCAATATACATTGGCTTGTGTGGCGGCGCTGCCGCTGGTGTGGCGTGCCCCTTGGCGGACGGACCGCCCGTGGATGCATTTGCTGCGCGTGGTGCTGGGGGCCATAGGTGTGCAGCTTTGGGTGGCCGGGCTGGTTGTGGTGCCGATCTGGCAGGCGGTGGCGCTGATCCTGACCTCGCCCTTGTTTGTGACGCTGGGGGCGGGGCTGTTGCTGGGGGAGCGGCTGACCGTATCGCGAATGCTGGCGGTGCTGCTGGGTGCCCTTGGCGGTGTGCTGATCCTGGCCCCATGGGAAGAGGCGTTCAGCTGGGCTGCGTTGCTGCCTGTCGCTGCGGCGGCGTTTTGGGCGGGGGCGTCGCTTGCGACCAAGCGCCTGACCGATACAGAGGATGCAGGCACGCTGACGCTGGCTTTGCTGTTGCTGCTGGTTCCGGTGAACGGGGTTGCGGCGCTGGGTGCGGGTTTTGCCGTGGCACCTGCGGCCCTGTGGCTGGTGGCCTTATCCGGGCTGCTGGTGGCCGGTGCGCAATATCTGCTGGCACGGGCCTATGTGGTGGCTGACGCGGCTTATTTGCAACCTTTTGACCATCTGAAGCTGCCGCTGAATGTGGGGCTGGGCTTGGTGTTCTTTGGCTTTGCCCCGCCCGGTCTGATGTGGCTGGGGGCTGGTGTGATCATCGCCGCGAGCGCTTGGGTGATGCGCGAAGAGGTCTAGCGCGACGGTGTGCCGGGCTTGACCCGGCACCCTGCTTTGGCGCGCGGCCAGATCGCTGCTGCTATGGTTGGTGACAAATACGAAATTGCCCGCCGCGACCGAAGTCGCGACGAGCCCTGGGAGAAGTGAGTGGCACAGTTGTTTACAGCGTTTCGATTTATCCTTGGATCACAATTCGCTGCCTCTTCCTAACGGTCGAACGCGATTTGTGATGCTTAATGTCTCAAGTTTAAATCGAAATGCTTTAGTTCGTTGCAAAGCGTGCCGTCAGTGCGTCGAGCCCTGCTTGGTAGACGGCTGAGACGGCGGTAATCGCGGCTTCGTCGTTCAGTTCTGGCGGTGGGTCGTTGTTGGGGTAGCCCCGATAAAAGGCCCCCCGCCATTCCACGATGCTGCCGCCCGCGTCATTTGGCAGGACGGTCAGATGGGATGAATAGTTTGTGACCGGCAGGGTTTCGACCGCAACGGCGGTGATGCGGTAGGAATAGCTCATCTTCTCGGCGGAATATTTATAAAGCACCTCATCAATGGTCGGCCCATCCGCGGCCCCAAGCACCAGTTGCCGGGTGGCGTCGATGTCGTTTCCGCCGGTGCCGGTGTTGGAAAAGACCGCCGGGTGCCAGCGCATGTCCTGGAAATTACCGATGACCGCCCAGACCTCTGCCGGGGGCGCGTTTACCTCGGTCGTCAAGGTGATTTTCTGACGGGTGGGCCCGTGGGCTTGTGCCGTCAGGGGCAGGCAGATGGTTGCCAGAATAAGGAATCTTCGACCGAGGTTCATGGGTGTTTTCTTTTGAATAGGGTGAGTGATCCACCGTGAGTTGCATGTTGAAGGAAACCCTAAGGCCCGCCTGTTTGCTCGCGCAATAAGCCAAAGGTCTTGGTTTTGTTTTCTGATCAATTCAGTGCACCATTCCTGCGGGAGGAGCCGGGCGGTGTGTCTGGCGGCATAAAACGGGGGGCGCCGGACGGATGGCACCAGTTCCGCGACTGCTATGGGCAGTGATTTTGCTATGTTTGTCAGCGAGCACTGCTGTGGCCTTGGACATCAAGGTAACGGTCCTGCGGGTGGATTATCCACGTCTTGCCCCGATCTCTCGGTTCGATCTGACCCCGGAGGATCTGGGTTTTGCCGGGGCCGCGCTGGCGGATGAGGATAATCAGACAACGGGTAATTTTCTGGGCCTGAATTTCGCGACTGAAATTGTCGCGGTCGCCCCGGATGATATCGGTCAGGCGACTGACGATATTCTGGCCGGGGGCGTTGATTTGTTGGTGGTCATGGCTGAAGCCAGTGACCTGCTGGCGGTCGCCGACAACGCCGGACCGGATGTGCTGGTCATCAACGCGCTGGCCCGTGATCCGGCGCTGCGTGATGATCAATGTCGCGCCAATATCCTGCATGTGGCACCCAGCCAGAACATGCTGGCGGATGCTGTTGTGCAGTTTGCCATGTGGAAACAGTGGCGCGCAATTTTTCTGATCCAGGGGTCTAACCCCGCAGATCGTGCGCTGGGTGATGCTTATCGCCGTGCGGCGACGAAATTTGGCGCGCGGATCGTGGAACAGCGCGAATTTGAAGATACTGGCGGGTCGCGCCGGACCGATACCGGTCATGTGCTGGTGCAACGCCAGATCCCGGTTTTTACGCAGGAGGCCGAAGATCATGATGTGGTGATTGCTGCGGATGCGTCGGATGTCTTTGCGCTGTATCTGCCGTATCATCTTTGGACGCCGCGCCCGGTCATGGGGTCGGCCGGGTTGCGCCCGGTCACGTTCCACGCCGCGCATGAAGCTTGGGGCGCCACACAGTTTCAGCGCCGGTTCGAGGCGTTGACAGGCCGCTATGTGCAAGAGGCCGATTATCAGGTCTGGCTGGCCCTGCGAGTGATCGGAGAGGCGGTGTTGCGCACCAATAGTGCCGCACCTGATGCGCTGCGCAATTATATATTGGGCGATGATTTTGAGCTGGCGGCTTTCAAGGGCCGTGCGGTGAATTTCCGCCCTTGGAATGGCCAGTTGCGCCAGCCGATCTTGCTGACTGACAGCAAGATCACCGCCAGCGTTTCCCCGCAAGAGGGCTATCTGCATCAGGTTTCCACGCTGGATACGCTTGGTTTGGATGCCCCCGAAAGCGCCTGTGCTGCATTTGTTCAATGAGAGGAACGCCATGAACCGCTATGCGAATATGATTGCTGCTGCCCTTGCCATATTGGTGGCAACGCCTGCCGTGGCGAACAAAGTGTTTGTCAGCAATGAAAAGGGCAATACGGTCACCGTGATTGATAGTGAGACCTGGGAGGCGATTGCTGAATTTCCCGCAGGCAACCGCCCACGCGGGATCGGGATCAGCCCGGATGGCAAGCATCTTTATGTCTGTGCGTCAGATGATGACACGATCCGCGTGTTTGATACGGAGACCTATGCCGAAGTGTGGACCCTGCCATCCGGCCCTGACCCGGAACTGTTCACGATCCACCCGTCGGGCGATCTAATTTATGTGGCCAATGAGGATGATAACCTTGTCACTGTCGTCGATACGCAGACCCGCACCATCGTGGCCGAGGTACCGGTCGGCGTAGAGCCAGAGGGTATGGCGATCAGCCCGGATGCGTCGATTGTGATCAACACCTCTGAAACCACCAATATGGCGCATTTTATTTCGACCGAGGACTATCAGATCAAGCATAATGTGCTGGTCGATCAGCGTCCGCGCTATGCGGTTTATACGGATGATGGCAGCCGCTTGTTTGTCAGCTCTGAAATTGGCGGTACGGTCAGTGTCATTGATCCTGTTGCCGAGAATGGCCCGGAATTGCTGCATAAAATCAGCTTTGCCGTGTCGGGTGTGCAGCCAGAGTGGTTGCAGCCGGTGGGTATGAAGGTGACGGCGGATAATAAATGGCTGTTTGTTGCCCTGGGCCCGGCAAACCGTGTTGCGGTTGTCGATGTGCAGTCGCTTGAGGTGGTTGATTACATTCTGGTCGGGCAGCGTGTCTGGCAGATGGATTTCACCCCCGGTCAGGAATTTTTGATCACCACCAATGGCAATTCAAACGATGTGACGGTGATTGATGTCGCTGCACAGCGGGCGGTGAAATCCATTCAGGTTGGCCAGCAGCCCTGGGGCGTGGCTGTCACGCCTGATTGAGCCGGTGATATTAGGGGAGGGTGTGATGTTATTTTTAAAGAAAATGAAGGTGTTGCGCGCATTTGCGCTGTTGGTCGTGGCTGCGCTGCCTTTTGCCGCGAATGCTCAATCGGACCTGCCTGTTATTCGCGCAGCTACGTTGCAGATCGGCACGGTGAATTGGGAGCTGGAGACGATCACCCGCGAAGGGTTTGATGTGGCCAATGGCTTTCGTCTGGAAATGCAGCCTTATGCGGATAACGGCGCGACCCGTGTGGCTGTGGCAGGCGGTGCCGCTGATATGTTTGTGGCCGATTGGATCTGGGTGGCCCGCCAGCGGGCCGAGGGTCAGGATTATGTCTTTATCCCGTATTCCACTGCAGTGGGCGGGGTGGTTGTGCCTGCCGATAGCCCGGTTCAGTCACTGGCTGATCTGGCCGGTGCCAAGATCGGGATTGCCGGTGGCCCGGTTGATAAAAGCTGGCTGATCCTGCGCGCCTATGCGGAACAGGAATATGGGATGGATTTGGCGGCGGAGACGGAACAGGTCTTTGGCGCGCCGCCCTTGATCTTTCGCAGCGGATTTTCTGGTGAGGTCGATGGCGCGATCAATTTCTGGCACTTTTTGGCCAAGATGAAGGCTGGGGGGATGCGGCAGGTGGTTTCTGTCGCGGATGCTGCGGTGGCGCTTGGTCTTGATCCCGATGTGCCTTTGCTGGGCTATGTGTTGAAGGAAAGCTTTATCGCGGAAAACCCCGGTATTGCGCAGGCGCTTTATAATGCATCTCGCGATGCCAAGACGTTGCTGGCAGGTGACGATGCGGCGTGGGTGCCGATCCGTCCGATGATGAATGCAAATGACGATGCGCAGTTCGAAATGCTCCGCGCTGATTTTCGTGCCGGGATTCCTGCGCCGGGGGCGGTGAACACGCAAAGCGCGGCCGCAATGCTGGCCTTGATGGCAAAGCTGGGCGGTGACCGGCTGGTTGGCGCGGCAACGGTTTTGCCTGAGGGGCTGTTTGTCGATCTTGAATGACATCATGGCGCGGCGCACCCCCGTCCGGTTTCTGTCACTGATGGGATTGCTGGGCCTGTGGTGCGTCGTGGCGTGGGCCGCCGCTGATCCGCAGGTTTTGCCGATGCCGCAGGATTTGCTGATCCCACTGCGGACGGAGCTGGCGTCGGGTGATCTGTTCTTTCATCTGAGCCAGACCGTGATCCGCGTGGTCTGGGCCTTTGTGCTGGCGATGGTGCTGGGGATCGCGCTGGGGCTGGTCATGGGGTTGTCTCCGGCTGTGGATCGCTGGCTTGATCCGTGGCTGGTGGTGTTTTTGAACCTGCCGGCGCTGGTGCTGATTGTGCTGTGTTATTTGTGGATTGGTCTGAACGAGGTGGCGGCGATTATTGCGGTCACGTTGAACAAAATCCCCAATGTGACGACTGTCATCCGCGAAGGTGCCCGCGCCCTTGATCCGCAGTTGACGGCGATGGCGCGGGTGTTTCGCATGGCCCCGACGGCCCGGTTGCGCCACATGATCCTGCCGCAGCTTGCGCCCTATATCGCGGCCTCGGCCCGGTCGGGCATTGCGGTGATCTGGAAGATTGTTCTGGTGGTCGAATTCCTTGGCCGCTCAAACGGGATCGGGTTTCAGATCCATCTGTATTTTCAGCTATTCGATGTGGTGCATGTGCTGATCTATGCGCTGTCTTTTATCGGGTTCATGCTGCTGATCGAATGGCTGTTGTTGCAGCCGCTTGAAACACGCGCCCGCCGCTGGAGGGATGCATGATTTCCGTGGATGTCAGGGCGAAGCGTTTTGGATCATCGCAGGTGCTGAAGGACATTCGGTTTAGCGTGGCAGCGGGTGAGACGGTGGCGATCCTTGGTCCGTCGGGCATTGGCAAGACCACATTGCTGCGACTGATCGCGGGAATTGACCCGCGATTTGATGGCCAGATTACCCGCCCAGAGAATACCGCGATTGTGTTTCAAGAGCCGGTGCTGCTGCCTTGGCGCTCTGTCATTGACAACATCCTGCTGATCCATCCGCATCTGGGCCGCCCTACCGCTTGGGTGGCTTTGGATGAGGTGGGTTTGGGCGACAAGGCGGATTTGTTTCCAAGCCAGCTTTCGCTTGGTCAGCAGCGCCGATTGTCGCTGGCGCGCGGTTTTGCGGGGGCGCCGGAATTGCTGATCATGGATGAGCCGTTTGTGTCGCTTGATGCCCAGACCGCCGCGGCCATGCTGGACCTGACCGAAGCCCTGATCACCAAGACGCGCCCAGCGACGATTTTTGTCACCCATGCACTGCGCGAGGCTGAACGGCTCGCCACGCGCATAATTCACCTTGGGGGGAGCCCCGCTACCATGCAAACAGAGGAGTGTTTTTCATGAAATATCTGACGTTTATCGCTGCAATGGCCCTTGCGACGCCTGCGGTGGCGCATGATTTTGGCTTTGCCGGAATCTTGTCGTCGAATAATTCCGAGGAATTGCCGGAGCTGACCCTGTCAGTGGGCAAGCCGATTGCCGAGGCTCCGCTGATGCTGAAATCCGGCACGGCCTATGAGATTGAAATCGAGGCGGATGGCACCGGTGAACTGGCCCTTGAAGGTGCGGGGTTCTTTCGCGCAATCTGGATCAATGAAATCGTTATCAATGGCCTGGAAATCCGCCCGCTGGGTATCGACAGTCTGGAATTCGATGACGCGGGCACGATGGAGATCGAGTTTGTCGCGATCAAACCCGGCCGGTATTATCTGCGCCAGCCCGGCTCGACCGGTGAAAGCCAGCGCGTTGAAATCGTGATTGAGTAGATGGCAAACACCCTGCACGTTCAGAATGTCACCTATCGCTATGGCGCGAAGACCGCGCTGGATGACGTGAGTTTTGAGCTTGCGCAGGGTCGGTTTTGTGCGTTGCTCGGCCCGAACGGAGCGGGTAAATCGACGTTGTTTTCCTTGCTGACCCGGCTTTTGGTGGCCCGGCAAGGCACGATCCACGTCGCGGGCCATGATATTGCCCACGATCCCCGCGCTGCACTGGCCAAGATCGGGGTAGTGTTTCAGCAGCAGACATTGGATCTGAATATGAGCGTGGCGCAGAACCTGCGCTATTTTGCGGCGTTGCAAGGGCTGTCGGGACGGGCGGCGCAGCAGCGCATTGATCAGGCGCTGGATCGTCTGGCGATGCGTGAAAGGGCTGGTGAGAAGGCCCGCAACCTGAATGGCGGGCATCGCCGCCGGATGGAGATTGCCCGCGCGTTGATCCATGACCCGCAGGTATTGCTGCTGGATGAGCCGACCGTTGGTTTGGATACATCCAGCCGTCAGGCGATTACCGATCATGTGCATGATCTGGCTGACAGCGGTTTGCTGGTGCTCTGGGCCACCCATCTGGTCGATGAAATCCGCCCTGACGATGATGTAGTGATCCTGCACAGGGGCAAGGTGCGCGCCCATGATCGTGCTGCGGCCATCGCGGGTGCGGGCAGTCTGAGTGAGGCGTTTATCGCCATGACGGATACGCCGGTGCCGAGCCTGTGATGCATTATCTGATCTCTCTTTGGGCGATTACCCGGCGCGAAGCGTTGCGGTTTATCAATCAGCGCTCTCGTTTTCTGGCGGCGCTGGTCCGCCCGCTGGTCTGGCTGGTGGTCTTTGCGGCTGGGTTTCGGGCGGCGCTGGGCCTGTCGATCATCCCGCCTTATCAGACCTATATCACCTATGAGGTTTATATCGTGCCGGGGCTGTGCGGGATGATCCAGCTATTCAATGGGATGCAATCGTCGCTGAGCCTTGTTTATGACCGTGAAATGGGGTCGATGCGGCTGTTGCTGACCAGCCGCTTGCCCCGCTGGTGGCTATTGTTTTGCAAATTGCTTGCCGGGGTCGCGGTATCGATATTGCAGGTCTATGTTTTCTTGGCGATCGCGGCGCTGTTCGGGATTGTGTTGCCGGTCTGGGGCTATGTCTATGCCTTGCCTGCCTTGATCCTAAGCGGGCTGATGCTGGGCGCGCTGGGGTTGTTGATTTCATCCACAATCAAGCAGTTGGAGAATTTCGCCGGGGTGATGAATTTCGTCATTTTCCCGATGTTTTTCATGTCGAGCGCGCTTTATCCATTGTGGAAGATGGCCGAAAGCTCGCCTTTATTGCGCGATATCTGTGCGCTGAACCCGTTTACCCATGCGGTCGAGCTGATCCGTTTTGCCATGTATGAACAGTTTAACGGCATGGCGCTGATCTGGGTGGTGATTTCCTTGACCGTGTTTTTGGGGGGCAGCGTGATCGGTTATGATCCGGGTTTTGGCATGGCACGCAAGGGGCCGCCCGGTCGCACACCCTGACCGGGATTTAGGACCATTGGCCCGGTGGCACGGGTGCTGATCCTGCGCCAGACTAATCACAGAGAAAGTCGGGAGGGCTGGCGGTGCTTGATGGGAAGTCCAAGGACTGTTTTGACCAGATCGTGGCGCTGCGCGGTTGGCTGGAAACGGGCCTGATCGGAAGCGATCTGCTGATCGAGCGCCTGCTGATCGGTGTGCTGACCGGGGGGCATTTGCTGATCGAGGGCGCGCCGGGGCTGGCGAAGACTCGTGCGGTCAAGCTGTTGGCCGGGGCGCTGGGCGGTTCCTTTGCGCGGGTGCAATGCACCCCGGATCTGCTGCCTGCTGATCTGACCGGCACCGATGTGTTTAATCCTGAAAGCGGTAGCTTCGCCTTTGCCCCCGGACCGGTTTTTCACAACCTTGTGCTCGTGGATGAGATCAACCGTGCGCCGCCCAAGGTGCAATCTGCCCTGCTAGAGGCGATGGCGGAAACGCAGGTGACAAGCGGTGGGGTGACACATGCGTTGCCAGAGCCGTTCTTCGTGGTGGCGACGCAGAATTCGATTGAGCATGAAGGCACTTTCCCATTGCCAGAGGCGCAGCTGGATCGGTTTTTGCTGCATGTGATGTTGCAGCAGCCTGATCTGGAAACGGAGCGGCGGATTCTGGATTTGGTCGAGACTGAGACCCTTGGCGGGGTGACGACCCCTGATCTGCTGGACCTGGATGTGATCCGTCAGGCCCGTCGTGATGTGGCAGAGGTGTTTTTATCGCCCGCCCTGCGCGATTATATCGTGCGGTTGGTGGTGGCCACGCGGGTGCCGCCGCTGACCACGGATGTGGAATATGCGGTGTCGCCACGGGGGTCGCTGGCGTTGGCGGCGGGTGCGCGGGCGCGGGCTTATCTGGCGGGCCGGGATCATGCCACGCCTGAGGACGTCGCGGCGTTGGCGGCGGATGCGCTGGCGCATCGGTTGGTGCTGACATGGGCCGCTGCCGCGGAGGGCCGCACGCCGCGGGCGTTGATTGCTGATATCCTGCGCGCGACAGAGCCGTTATGAACGCGTCGCCGGGCACCACGCTGGATGCGCAAATGTTGATCGCGCAGCGCGGTGCTGTGTTGCGTCAAAACCGGGCACCGCCACCCACAAGCGCGCTGCCCGGTGGCTTTGCGGCACGCAAGCGCGGGCAAGGTCAGGTGATTGCTGATAGCCGTGTTTTCATGCCGGGCGACGAGATGCGTTATGTGGATCGCGGGGCGACCGCCCGGACCGGGACGTTGCATGTGCGCAGCTTTCATGAAGAGCGTGACAGGGTGACCTTTCTGGTTGCTGACTTTCGCCCTGCGATGCTTTGGGGGTTGCGCCGCGCGTTCCGTTCGGTCGCGGCGGCAGAGGCGCTGGCCTGGATCGGCTGGCAGGCGGTTGCGGTCGGAGGGCGTGTTGGGCTGCTGGCGGTGACGGCTGATAGAGCGGTGGTCGTGGGCACGCGCGGTGGCACGCGGGGCATGCTGGGTGTGATCGGCGGGCTGGTGCGGGCGCATGCCCATGCACTGGCTGCCTCTTCGGATGACCCGCCGTTGGATCAGGCACTGGCCGGGCTGCGATTGATCGTGCCGCGTGGTGCGGATGTGGTGATCGCGAGCGCGCTGGACCGCCCGGGTGATGGGTTTGCGGCGGTGATCGGCAATCTGGCGCAGCGCCATAACCCGCGTTTTCTGCTGATCAGGGATGATGTGTTGCGCGATCTGCCGCCCGGTCATTACCCGATGTGTGGCCCTGATGGGCAACGCGGGGTGGCGCGGGCGCTGCCGGGGGCCGATCCGGATCACATCTCGGGGCGTCCGGTCTGGCCTGTTGACGCCGGACAGCCAACGGCGGACGCGATGGCGCGGGTCGGGGCGTGAGCGATGGCCGAGGTCGGGATCAATGCAGAGACGATGCTGGCGGGCTTGCAGGATATCCGCCTGCCAGCCAATGCACCCGGCGGTTTGCTGGCAGAGATTTTGGTGGTTGTGGGGTTTGGTTTGGCGCTGGCTTTGATTGCTGGGGAGCTGTTGACGGTTGTTTTTCCTACACGGCAGCAGACACCCTCGATGGCTGCGCGGTTGGCCACCCTTGCGCATTTGTCTGACGATGACCGTGCCCTTGCGTTGCTGCACCTGATCCGCACTGAAAAGCCCGAAGCGATGCCGCAGTTTCGCCCTGCGTTGTACCAGCGGGGTGCAGGGCCGGGGATTGCGGTGCTTGAGGCTGTGTTGTTGGCGGAGGACGCTCAGCATGCTTGAGTTTGCGCAGCCGTGGTTATTGTTGCTGTTGGCCTTGCCTGTGCCCGTCTGGTTTCTGGCCCCGGTGCTGGGGGCTGGCGGTGCAGTGCTGGTGGTGCCTGAAGGTGTGAGTCGTCAGATGACTGATGGGCGCGGCTCTGTGCGGCGATTGCCGTTGATTGGTGCGGCTTTGATTTGGGGGCTTTTGGTTGTCGCGCTGGCGGGGCCGCGCGTGCTGCTACCACAGCAAGCTTTGCCGATGTCGGGCCGCGATTTGATCTTGGCGTTGGATCTGTCTGGCTCGATGGTGCGCGATGATTTTGTGCTGGACGGGGAGCAGGTGACCCGGTTGGAGGCCGTCAAAGCCGTGGGGGCGGCGTTTGCCCGCGAACGGGCTGGGGACCGGGTGGGTTTGGTTGTGTTCGGCTCTGACGCTTATGTTGCTGCCGCCCCGAGTTTCGATACAGATGCTATTGCAGAAAGCATATCGGGATTGGCGATTGGCATTTCTGGTCGGGCAACGAATATCAGCGATGCGGTCGGGATTGCGCTGAAGCGGCTGGCGGGTTCGGATGCGGCGACGCAGGTGATTATTTTGCTATCGGATGGCACCAATAACGCGGGGGCGGCGACGCCACGCGATGTGGCGGTGCTGGCCAGTCGCATGGGCGTGCGTATTCATACGATTGCGCTGGGGCCGGTTGCGCTTGGCGAAAGCGCCAATAGCCGCGGGGCTGTTGATGTGGCGACGTTACAGGCGATGGCTGACCTGAGCGGTGGCGCGATGTTTCGGGTACGCACCACAGCCGATTTACGCATGGCGGCAGAAAGCCTCAATGCGCTGGAGCCGACGGCGCGGGCGGGGCTGTCTGCGCAGGCCTATAGCGATCTTTGGATATGGCCTGCCGCGCTGGCCGGGGTCTTGAGCCTTGGATTGGGTCTGCGCCATGAATGAGATGATTGTTTTACGCCCGTATTGGATTTTCGCCCTGCCTGTTATCGCCGGACTGTTGTTCTGGCGCTTGCGCCGTGCCGGGCGGCCGGGTGACTGGCATGCGATCATCGATCCGCATTTGATGGAGGCGATGGCCCGGATGGGGCGGGTGGACATCGGGGGGCGTCGGTTGCCCCTTGTGTTGCCTTTTCTGGTCGCCGTGATCGTGGGGCTGGCCCTGACAGGACCCGCGGTGGAACGGCGCAGCGCCCAGACATTTCGCAATCTTGATGGAGTGATTTTTGTGATCGACCTTTCTGGTTCGGTCGTGCGTGACGCAAGCTGGCCAAAGCTGGTGAACATGGCACGGGCGGGGCTGAGCGTGTTGCAAGACAAGCCCGCCGCGCTGATCGTCTATGCCGGGGACAGCTATCTGGCGGCCCCGCTGAGCACGGATCATGTACAACTGGGTCAGACCATATCGCTGCTGGACGCAGAGACCGTGCCGGATCGTGGAAATCGCCCTGCATTGGCGCTTGATCGTGCGGCGGCGCTGCTGGCGGCGGCTGATATCCTGACGGGTGAGGTGGTGCTGTTCACCGATGGCGCCGGGCTAAATGCGGCGGCCAATCAGGCGGCGCAGCGGATCGTTGAGGCGGGCGGGCGATTGTCCGTTGTGCTTAGCGAAACAAGCGTGTCGGGCGATCTGCCAGTTGACGTGACGCAGATCGCGACATTGGCGCATATGGGTGGTGGCAGAGTTTATGGGATTGATTCGTTGGCCCCGTTCATGCGGGCGATGCGGACCGCTGGTGCGGATCGGCTGGAACGTCAGGACCTGCGCCTACTGTTTGTGGTGGACTACGGGCGATATCTGCTGCTGCTTGCTTTACTGCCCGCCCTGCTGCTGTGCCGGCGGAGGGTGGGGTGATGCGGCGTGTCGCGGCCTTCGCTGTGCTGGTCTGCTTGGGACTGGCTTTCCTGATCGGTGGACTGGCGCCATTTGGCCGCGTGGCGTTGGTGTTGGGGATGCCGCGCTTGGCACAGGTGTTTTCTACCGATCCCGGCTGGGGCGGTGTGGCCGCCTATCGCGCCGGTGATTTCGAGGGAGCTGCACAGATGCTGGCAGAGGCAGGGCCGGGGGCGCTGTATAATCTGGGGAATGCGCAGACGCAGCGCGGCAATTATGCGGCGGCACTTGAAGCCTATGATCTGGCGCTGGCGCGCGGGCATGACCCGCAAGCGCAGGCGAATTTTGATTTACTGTTGGCCTTCTACGCGGGGACAGCCATCGACGCGGACGCGCTTTATCTGTCGGAGGATCGCGGAGATGTCACGGCACCGGCCCCAGTGGCGCAAGGTAGTGCGAGGGGGGCGGGTTCTGGCGATGAGGTCACCAATGCCAGCGCGTCGCTGGGGTTGGCGGAGCTGACCGTGGAACGCCGCGAACAGCAGGTCAGGCAGGTTTTTGATGATCGCTTTGTCACTGCAAATGATCGCTGGCTTGCCACGTTGCAAGATGTGCCGGGGGCCTATTTGAACGCGCGTATTGCCCATGAGCACAAGCGCCGACGGGACGCGGGGATTGGTCAGCTGCCGGAAGATACGGAATGGTGAGCGGGGTGCGATATCTGGCGGTTTTGCTCGTGCTGGCAACCCCGGCATTGGGGCAGAGCCGCGCTGTTGATCCATCCGATCTGAGCTTGACCGTCACCATGGAAACCATTGCAGAGACCGTGGTGCGGCAAGAGATGATCCTGCTGACGATCCACGGCATCTATCGCCGACATATCACACGCGAAGAGTTAGAGCAGCCCGATCTGGAGGGCTTTAACTGGATGCAGCTTGGGCAGGATGAATGGTTCGATAGCATGCGCGACGGGCTGCCCGTTAAAAACATGCGCCGCCGTGTGGCGGTCTTTCCGGACAAGACCGGTCGGTTGAAGATTGGTCCCTTTCAGCATCATGTGACCCTGCTAGATGCGGACAACAAGTGGTTTGAACATACGGTTGAATCCGTGCCGCTATCGGTTGATGTGGCGCCGGAACCCGCGACAGAAGGCTGGTGGTTTCCGGTGCGCAGGTTGGAGATCAGTGACACGTGGTCCAACGCGCCGGATCAACTGGCCGAGGGCGAGGGCGTGTTGCGAGTGGTCCGAGTGTCAGCGCTGGGGGCGAGCCCTGATATGATCCCGCCGATGCCAGAGCTGACATCGCCATCTGCCTTGATCTTTGCGCATCCTGAAAAGCGGCTGGTCGATCTGACCCCTGATGGTCCGCGTGCCATCGCGTTCTGGCGTTGGACGGTCACACCGACCAATGGCAATGCGGCGATTTTGGCGCCGATCAGCTTTGATTACTTTGATACCGTGACGCGCGAGATGCGCAATGTGGTGATTTCGGCCCAGCGGATCGCCTTTGGTGCGCCGCTGGAACATGTGCTGGCTGCCGGGCCGGTTGATATTGTTGAGACGGCGCAGCGCCTGCGTGTTCTGGCGGGGGCAGGGGCGGCGGCGTTTCTGGCAGGTTTTGCCATGTTGTTTCGCAAACGGCGGTTTTCATCGGCGTGGTTGATCGGCAGGTTTCATCGGTGGCGATTGCTGTGGCAGTTCAGCCGCGCGGTCAGGCGGCATGATAAGGCTGGGTTGCGCCGTGCTGCGCGTGAACTGGATGCGCTTTATGCGCCCTCGGACACACGACGGGCGCTACTTTCACAACTTGAAAGTGATCTCTTTGGTCGGCGCTCTCACAAATGGCAAGCTTTTGATTTTGGGCGTGAATTTCGGAAACACCTGCGAAAAGCACAACCGGCGTGATTTTCCGGGAAACAAGTTTACTTGCTTCAATCGGAGGTTTCGTTACGATTTACGTGGGAGGAATTGAATATGACTGCGAACAGGGTGGTGAAATGTGTTCCGATTAATCTGACTTTGGTGGTTGATGACCATCCGCTTTATTGCGATGCGATGGCTGCGTCATTATCGACGGCGTTTCAGATGCAGCAGGTGAAAACGGTCAATTCGTTGAAAGAGGCCTATGCTTTTTTAGACGAAGGGCATGTGCCTGATCTTGTTATGTTGGATCTGGGGCTGCCGGATGCTACGGGGCTCAGCGGCTTTCTTGCGCTGAAGGATTTGCTGCCGGATGTGCCTATTTTGGTGATTTCAGCCGATTCAAGTGATGAAACAATTCAGACTTTGATGAAAGCGGGGGCGACGGGTTTTGTCCCAAAAGACGCGCCGCGTCATGTGATTGCCGATGCGTTGGAGAAAGTGCAGGAGGGCGCGATCTATTTGCCACCGAATTTCTGTCCGGCGGAAACGTCGGAAGATGCGCAGAGCATTGATATCTGCGAGATATCGAAACGGATTTCGCGCCTGACCCCGCAGCAAAGCCGGATTATGAACCTGATTTGTGCTGGGAAACCCAACAAGTTGATCGCCTATGAGTTGTCGGTGGCCGAAGGCACGGTCAAGGCGCATATCACAGCGTTGCTGCGCAGGCTGGGCGTGAGCAACCGCACGCAGGCGGCGGTTTTGGTCAGCAGCGTGATGTCCACGCAGATTACGGAAGTCGATGCGCGCGCACAGTTGAGCTAGCGCGGCGATGAACAAGATCGACAATGATTTTGCCACGTCACGGATTATATCTGTTGGCGTGTCGGATTGTGCTGACCCGGACCGTGCGGTGGCTGAGGCGGCAGCGCAGCTGACGCGGGATGCGATCTGCTTTGTGCTGGTGTTCGTGCCTGAGCAATTGGAAGAGACCGCTGTGGCGGCGGCGCTGAACACCCATCTGCCCCGCACCCCGGTCTTTGGCTGCACGAGCGCGGGGCAAATCACGCCGCAGGGTTATGGCGATAAAGCATTACTGATGGTTGCGTTTTTGCGTGAACATTTTCGGTGTTCATCAAAGCTCTTTCATCCGCTCAAACCGGTTTCCATCGAAGATACCGCCCGCGCTGCGCAGATATTGCATCGCCGGTTTCACACGACAGGGAACTGGAAACGCTTTGCCATTACGATTGCGGATGGTCTTTCGAAACAAGAGGATGTGCTGGTCGCCGCGTTGGAAGCGGGCCTAGGCGATATCCCTGTCTTTGGCGGTTCTGCCGGGCATGGCGTGGCCTTTGACATCACTTACGTTCTGCATGGCGGCCGGTTTTACGAGAATGCCGCGCTGTTGCTGATTGTGGAGACTGATCTGGATTTCGAGCCGATCAAATTCGATCATATCATGCACACTGATTTGCAACTGGTCGTTACGGAATCCAACCCCGAAGACAGAATTGTCAATGAAATCAACGGCAGCCCTGCCGCCGAGGAATATGCTCGGCTGATCAATTGCGATCTCGACGCGCTGTCACCGCCCGTTTTTGCCGAGCATCCGGTGCTGGTCCGTAATCTGGACAATTGGTATGTGCGCGCGATCCAGGGCGTGCTGGATGACGGGTCGCTTGCGTTTCTGTCGGCGATTGAAAACGGGCTGGTTCTGACGCTGGGTCGGGCCAAGAATATCATCGAAACGATGGATGCGGAATTGGCGGTGGCCGGTCCACGTGGCGAGCCGCCGCATTTTGTGCTGGGGTTTGATTGCGTTTTGCGGCGATTGGAAATTGATCAGAAACAGCTGACGGCATCTGCCTCTGATATTTTACGCCATCGTCGGGTGGTCGGTTTCAATACCTATGGCGAACAGTTTGGCGGGGTGCATATGAATCAGACGTTTCTGGGGATTGCGTTCTTTACGCCCAAGACAGAGTTCGCGCTGTGATTGATCCCGATCAGCCATTGGACGTGCAGCTGGCAAAGCAGGACAAGATCATCAAAGCGCTGATGTGGCGGGCCAATCAGCGGCATGAGCTGGGCCATTCTGCCTATTCCCTGTTTCAATCGGCGATCACCCTGCAAAGCAAAGTGTCCGAAAAAACCCGCGATCTGGAGGCGGCGCTGAGCACGCTGGGTCAGACCAGTACAGAGCTGGAGACATCCGAAGAAGCGCGCAATCAGACCCAGCAGAGCCTGACCGATGCGTTGGAATCCATCGATGGCGGGCTTGCCTTGTTCGCGGATGGGAAGCTGCAGGTTTATAATGATTTTTTCAAACGGCTGGTGCCCGATCTGCGCATGGTAGTCAGACCGGGGCTGCGTCTTGAGCAGTATTTTGATGCGGTGACCCATAGTGCGGATGTGACGCTGGCAAGCGATGTTGCACCGCTGACCGCGCAGGTCATGCAGTCTGGTGGCGATGCGGCACCATATGTCTTTGCGTTGAAAGATGATCGTTGGTTCGTCATCAATTATCGGCAGACGAGCCGCAAGAATACGGTTGTTTTGCAGACAGAGATCACGGCGATTGTCCGGTCAGCCCGGCTGGAAAAAGATCGGCTGATCGACGAGCAGGAACATTTCCTGAAGGCCGCCTTCGACAATATGCCGCAGGGGGTCTGTACCTTTTCGTCAGATGGGACGCTGCTGATTACGAACCTGCAATTTGCAACCTTGCTGATGCTGCCGATACAGCTGACCCGGGTTGGCACATCCTATGGGCAGATCGTTGAATATCTGAACAGCAAAATCCTTGTGGGCAGTATGCCGCATAACAGTTTCGACGGGCTGATGCGCTATTTGCGGCGCTCAAACAGGCTACATTTGCGCCGCCGTCACGCGAGCAGGGCTGTATTGGATGTTGATATCAGCCTGTTGCCCGATGGCGGTTGTATCGTGAATGTGGTGGATGTCACCGTGCAGTCTCAGACAACAGAAGAGCTGGAAAACCGGGTTCGTGCCCGGACGCAACAATTGACCAATGTGAATACAGAGCTCCGCCGCCAGTTTGCCGCCCTGACCCAAGCAGAAGAGGAATTGCGCCTTGCCAAGGCCGAAGTTGAAAATGCGATGACCTCAAAAACCCGGTTTTTTGCGGCGGCCAGCCATGATCTGTTGCAGCCGATCAATGCGGCGAAACTGTTGATTTCCTCGCTGGGTGATATGGCGCTTGATGCGCGCACGACAGATATCGTGCAGAGGCTGCACCGGTCCTTTCAGTCGACCGAAACATTGCTGCATGATCTGCTGGATATTGCGCGGCTGGAGTCGGTGGATATGAAACTGCAGGTGACGGCCTTTGATATCGGCGACATGCTGCAAAAAGTGGTGGAAGATATCGTGCCGCTGGCGGCGGAAAAGGGGCTGCGGTTGGATGTGGTGCCATCCCATGCATGGGTGCGCAGCGATCGCCGTTATCTGGCGCGTTCTGTCCAAAATCTGGTGAATAACGCGATCCAATATACCGAAAAGGGCCGCGTGCTGGTGGGCTGTCGCCGCCGTGGCAATCAGCTGGTGCTGGAGGTTTGGGATACTGGCGTTGGCATATCGAAGCTTGATCAGCTGCGGATATTCAATGAATTTACGCGTGTTCAATCAAACTCCTATGGGATGGGCTTGGGCTTGTCGATTGTGCAGCGCGCCTGTGCCCATCTGGACCACGCTGTTGCTGTTCGGTCCAAGCCGGGGGTTGGATCGGTGTTTTCGATCACCTTGCCGATGGTGCCCCCCGGCGTGGACCCTGACAGTGATCAGAACGCCCCCACTGCCGGACCTTATCAAGAGATGGACCTGATCATTCTGCTGATCGAGAATGATCCTGATGTGCTGTTCGCGATGACTCAGAAGCTGGAAGGCTGGGGGGCGAGCGTGCTGGCCTGCCGTGCGACATCTGAGGCGCTGCAACTGGTGGCCGAGTTGGACATGAGCCCGGATATTATCCTTGCGGATTATCAGTTGGACGGGGCGGATACGGGCGTTGAAGCGATATTGGCGCTGCGGCACCAGACCGACGCGGATTTACCGGCGATTATGATTTCGGGCCATCAAGAGACTGACCTGAAATCGCTGAGCAAGCAGCATGATTTTTCGCTGATGCAGAAGCCTGTGAAACTGTCACGGTTGCGCCCTTTGATCGACTGGAAGGTCCGCCGCCGGGCGCTGGTGCAGGGCGGGGTGTATGACCAAAGTCTGCCATGACCTGCCGTGTCACCGCGCTAGGCTGCACTGAAGTGGGAGAGAGCGTATGGGATTGCTACACATGATATCTGTCGCGTTGCTGTTGGCCACACCTCTGCGCGCGGCAGAGACATACGATCTGATTTTCAAGACCGGCACGCTGGATGATGTCGCCGTGGAGGCGGGACTGACCTATGATCGCACAGTCACGCTGGCGACTGATCCGGCTTATGGCGCGCGCAATACGGGTGAGGTCGCGCTGATCTTTGCCCCGGACGACGTGGCGGCGCTGCGATTTGTGCAAGGCGCGCAGCATCGCAATCTGGGCCAGTTTCCGGTCAGCACTGGCAATCCGGTCATCATGTATTTCGTCGAAACGGTTCTGCGCGACATGGCCGGGCAGGCGGGGGGCAGCCCGTTTTATATCCGTAACCGGCTGAAGGAGGCGCTGTTAGAGGTGGTTCCAATTGAAGATATGATGGTGCCTTATGAGGGCGGGCAGGTCGCGGCCAAGCAGATCACTCTCCGCCCCTTTGAAGATGATCCGAACCGCGCCAAAATGGGCATTTATGGCGATCTGTCACTGCGCTTTGTCATGTCTGACGACGTGCCGGGGTGGTATGTGTCGCTGTCGGCAATGGCCCCCGGCGGCGCTGACGATCCGGGCTATCGTAACACAGTTGTTCTGGTCGAGGGCGCGCGCGAATGAAGTTTCTGGTCTGTGTTTTGATCCTGTGCAGCACCACCGTCAGTGCCCAATCGGTGGCCGAGCGGCTGAACGATTATCCGACCGTTGCCCGCGCAGATTTTGTGATTGCCTGTATGGCGGTGAACGGACAGCGCCGCGATGTGTTGGAAAAATGCGCCTGTGCCATTGATCACGTGGCGACGATTCTGCCGTATGAAAAATACGTCGAAGCCGAGACGGTGCTTTCCTTGCAGCAGGTCGGGGGCGAGCGCATGTCAATCTTTCGCACGGCGGCAACGGCCAAGGCGTTGGTTGCCGACTTGAGGCGCGCACAGGCCGAGGCGGAGATCATGTGCTTTTAGCTGGCTGAGGCCTTGTGCAAGCTTTGTTCGAATAAATTGCCCGCAGTGTCGTGGGCGCGGATATGGAATGTCGCCGCGCCATTGTCGCGATAGCTAAAGCGGAAGACCGGGTTTTCGCTGATTGAAATCCCGCCCTCCATCCGAAAGAGCATGTCGTCACCTTGGTAGACCTCTAGCGTGTCGATGAAATGCGCCCGGATGAAAAGCTGGGTGATCTGGTCGCGTTGCAACCCCGAATAATTGGGGTGCCGGATCATGATCTGTGCTTCGCGCCGCTGACCAGAGGCAGAGGCGGTCTGGTCGAATTCACGCAGCCGCATTTCGCCCATGGTGTCCAGCGCCATTTGCGGATCGCGCGAGGCAGGTGCCGAGCAGCCGCCTGAAGCTTTGACGAACCGCCCGGCCATGAAGCTGCCGCTCGCTGTGTTGGCGATCACGCGCAGGTTGGAATATTGGTTCACCCGCACCCGGAATGCGAGGTCGAGCGGGGTCATCGCTTCGCCAAAGGTGAATGCGGCGGCGAGGGGGGCGGGGTTTTCGTCGATGATCACAAGCGCACTGTGGATCAGGGGGGCACCGTCGGCTTGGGTGATCGCGACCGGCACTGTGGCCGCGTCATGGGCGCGGTAGGGGGCGGAGACGGTGAAGAGGTTCGCCCCGTCCTGCACGGTCGCCACATCAATGAAATCGTTCCCAAGCTCTGCCCAGGTCGCGCTTTCTGTCAGCGGATTATCCTGCGCAACAGCGCCGGTTGCGGCAAGTGCCAGCAGCGGTGCGATGAGAAACTGTTTTAACATGATCATCCCCCTCTATTGGTCTGATGATAGCATATTTGTGGCGTGCACCCTATAAACCTTGGTCCCGGTCGCGTGAGGACGGTCGCATGGCATAGTGGGATGATCGCCGTCACGAGGGGCACCCGATGTTTGAGGTCGTGGTCACGCTTTGCCTGTTGTCCAATCCGGATATTTGCCGCGCAGCCTTGGTTCCGGGTGTAGCGGCGGAAACGTTGCCTGCTTGTCGTGCGTTGTTAGCGGATGCGGATTTTGAAACTCTTGCATGGCCCGCAGAGGTTTTCGCAGGTGTGCCGCGTTGCACGGCGTCGGGCCCCGTGGCGCAGTTTGATGAGGTCGCGCCGGGTCTGTTCGTTCATCGCGGCATGATCAGTGATGCCGACCCGATGAACGCAGGTGATGTGGCCAATGTAGGATTTATCATTGGCGCGCGCGCGGTCGCAGTGATTGACAGTGGCGGGTCGCGCAAGACCGGTGAGGCGATTTATCGTGCGGTGCGGTCGCAGACGGCACTGCCGATTGACTATGTCATCCTGACCCATATGCACCCTGATCATGCGCTGGGCGCGTCGGTCTTTGTGCAGGCGGGTGCAGAGGTTGTGGGCCATGCCGGTCTGCCACGTGCTTTGCAGGATCGGCAGGACAGTTATCTGAACAGCTTTGGCGCGCGTATCGGTTTTCCTGCATTTCTGGGCACAGCGGTGGTTCTGCCGGACCTTGTGGTTGATGACGTGTTGGAGCTTGATTTGGGCGACCGCAGGCTAGCGTTGCAGGCCTGGCCCAATGCCCATAGCAGCAGTGATCTGACGGCGGGTGATCCGCTGACAGGGATATTGTTCACGGGCGATCTGATGTTCCATGACCATGCGCCGTCCCTGGATGGCAGCGTGCTGGGCTGGCGTGCGACGCTGACCCGGTTGCAGGCGATGCCTTACACCCGGATCGTGCCGGGGCATGGCGGGCCGCTGCTGGATTGGCCGCAGGGCGCTGCCGGGTTGGCAGCCTATCTGGAGACGCTGATTGCCGATACCAGAGCGGCGATTGCGCAAGGCTTGCCATTGCGCGACGCGGTCGCGATGGTGGCGCAGTCACAGGCCGGGGCGTGGCAACTGTTTGATCTGTTCAACCCGCGCAACGCAACTGTGGCTTATACTGAGCTTGAGTGGGAATAGGTCAGTCGGGGACCAACTGTCCAAGCGCTTGTGCAATTGCATAGGCGCGCTTTTCCAGCAGGACCGGGGTTTCGCAGACATAGGTCAGGGATTGCGCCCGGTCGCGGTAGATCCGCTCATCCCAAGCGAGTTGTTCTTCCAGCGCGTCGAGATGATCGAAATCAGGGTCTGCTTTGGCCATTTCAGCATCAAATGCGAGCCGCGCGTCTTCGATCCGGGTGGCGAGGTCGATCTGCGTGAGTGAATAGCGCCCGATGCCGTCAATCAGCTGCGATCTTTCGCGGTTGATGCCGGTAAAGGCGTCCCGAAAGATCAGCCCAAGTTTATCTATGGTCAGGTCGGGATATGTTGCGCCGAAGTCTGTGGTAAGTGCGCTGATCTGCTCTTCCGGCACACGCCGCAAAAGCAGTGTTTGCACCAGCTCATGCGCCGGGTCAGCCAGCGATGGTGACAGGGTATCGTCAGGGACAGGGTGCGGCCACATAAGGCCGAGCGACAGGCTTTGCACTTTGCGCTGCACGCAGGGCCAGCTCGGGTCGCTGTAGTCTTCGGCGCGGGCAACTGTGAGCGACGCCAGCATGATGGCGGCCCATGTACAAAGTGCAAATCGCGATAGCGGCATCGTTTCCCCCCCTTGAATGCGCGCAATTTTGGCGTCCATTTCCGTGCTGTCAGATTAACCCGCAGAGGCGGGTCAGAGGGAACAGCTACCAAAGTCGTAATTGTCGGAGCGCGTCTGCGCCGCCTAACCTTTCTACAAGTTCAAAGGAATTTCGGGGGAATTTGCATGCGCACGAGAGCGGCTGTTGCGCTGGGGGCTGGGCGGCCTTTGGAGGTGATGGAGGTGAACCTTGATGGTCCCAAGGCGGGCGAGGTTCTGGTGGAGATCAAGGCGACCGG